>CAISOI010000141.1 GCA_903886985.1 uncultured Chthonomonas sp. | reverse complement strand
GCTTTTCGATGAGCGCCTTCTGTTCAATGCGTTCTTTGTTTTGCCGAATAGAATCGATGAAGCTGGAAGTGACTATTGATCGATAGACGAACGGAGTAACAACATCAGCGTAATCCTTCGCAAGTTGAGAGTCTCCTGCGCATGCCCTTGCTTTTACGAGTGCTTGCCTCTCCCATGGTTCTGCCCAACTCTCGTAATATGCCTTATAGGACGAAAGTGTTCGCACCAGCGGCCCGAAGCGGCCCTCTGGGCGCAGCCTCATATCCACCCGAAATAGATGCCCATTTTGCATCTTTTCGGTCAACATTCGAATAATATCTTCGGCGAGCTTGTGCGAATATTCGAGAGGTGTGATAGGTAAATCGTATCCGTCTACTGGCTGATCACCGCAGACAAACATAACATCAATGTCACTGGAATAATTCAATTCCTGGCCACCATGTTTCCCCATCGCGACCACGATGAAAGGCACATAGGGCCGAACGGTAACCTCTTTATCCGCTCCTGAAAGATACTTGTCGCGCAATTTCAATACTGCAAGTTCGAGGCACTTCTGGACGCACGCATCTGCAAGGTTGGAAAACTCTTCTGCAGTAGTCGGCATATCTGCCAACCCGAGAATATCTCTTGTGCCGATCCGAAGCACTTCGCGCAGTTTAAACCTGCGCATAGCCTCCAGTTTCAACTCTGGTCGCTGAATGTGAGATAAATAACCACTGAGTTCACGATAGAGATCCGCACCAGACTTTGCGGCGCTGCGAACGCCAGGATTTGCCAGAATTTCGAAATACTCTGGGTTTCGAATGAGAATGTCAGAAAAATATTGGCTGACGCCGCAGACATTGAGGAATATATTGATAGCCGTCGGATGGCCGATAAGATACTGGAAGTGGGTGTATCGGTTCGTTACCGAATTGGTCCATCTGTCGAAGTTTGCCAAAGCGCGATCGGGGTCAGGGGAGCCTTTAAGCGCGGATAACAACAAGGGGAGAAGCTCGTCGACTAAGTCATCTGTGACTCCGCCGCCTGCGAGGCTGTCAAGAATGGTCTGGGCAGATGGAATATCCCGCAAGCCAACATTCTTGATATCGCAGGCATCGATTTCTTCCATTTCCATCTGATTGCCATTAACCCTAAGTTATGAACGACAAACTAATCCGTGTCGCGCTCTTTGTTTTCGGCTTTGCGCGC
The DNA here is from genome assembly GCA_903886985.1 of uncultured Chthonomonas sp. GTDB lineage: Bacteria > Armatimonadota > Chthonomonadetes > Chthonomonadales > CAJBBX01 > CAISOI01. The sequence goes on along the minus strand of CAISOI010000141.1, from coordinate 6,615 downwards.
CCTAATAACGAGTGGAGAGCCTTCCAATGGATACGTCTTGCGAATCTGATTCTCAAGATACCTAAGGTATGAGAAGTGAATCATTTCCGGATCATTTACAAACATAAGTACCGTAGGAGGTTGCACCCTCGGCATCGTGGCGTAATAGATTTTCAACTGTTTGCCACGTTCCATACGAGGATGTGATTCGACCGCATCTCTCAGTAATCGATTCAATTCACCAGTCGGAATTCGGTGAGCAAAATTCTGGGCGCATTCTAGAGCCGTATCCAAGACTTCTGCAACACTGAAGTTGAACTTTGCCGATGTGAATACAAGAGGCGCATAAGCTACAAACGGCATTTCGTCGCGCAGATTGTTGGTGAACTCAATGATGAGTTCCTTGTTGGGACGCTTGCCCCGTTCAATACCGGGATCTATGAGGTCCCACTTGTTAACAACCATAACACATGCCCGGCCCGCTTCGTGAGCAAGTCCGGCGACACGCTTATCACCGTCAGTCAAACCCTCGTGCGCGTCAATTACCACGACGCCGACATGACATCTCTCTATAGCGGTTTTAGCACGCAAGACAGTGTAGAATTCAATTCCACCCTGGATCTTGCCCGCTCGTCGAATTCCTGCGGTGTCGATAAGCAACATCTTGTGGTTGTTCCACTCGACAGGGGTATCGATTGCGTCTCGTGTCGTACCTGGAATAGGACTGACGATGACTCGTTCTTCCCCAAGAATTGCGTTGGTAAGGCTCGATTTACCCACGTTTGGACGCCCAATGATTGCCAGTCGAACAGTATCGTCATCAATCTCTTCTTCTGTGGTTGGCAAAACGGAAACAACATCGTCCAAGAGATCGGCGAGGCCGTGCCCGTGGATTGAGGAAATAGAGTAGACCTGACCCATGCCAAGCGCGTAGAACTCCATCGCATCCATAAGCTGCTTTTGGTTATCTGCCTTATTTACAACCAAGAAAACTGGGGTCTTGCTGGATCGCAGCGCGTTCGCGAGCTCTTGATCCGCCCGCATCAATCCGTCAGTCGCATCGACAATGAAGAGAATAGCGTCTGCCTCATCCATTGCAATCTCGGCTTGCTGACGCACCTGAACCATGAGGGGATCATGTTCATTAAGAATGATCCCTCCGGTATCAATAACGGTAAAATCGCGACCTTTCCATTCAACCGGAGCATAAAGTCGGTCACGGGTAACACCCGGAGTGTCTTCAACAATGGCGATTCGGCGACCAGTCAAGCGATTAAAAAGCGTCGATTTTCCAACATTTGGGCGACCTACTACGGCCACAAGTGGGTTTGGCATTTGTTCAATTCACCGTTCTGAGAAGTGGGCGGCGAAGGCGTCAAGAAGGCTGAATAGGGAGGCACCGAAGACCGACTACTAAATTGTCTTTTAATTAATATTTGTATCAAGACATTATAGCCCAGAAATGAGTAATGGTCAAACCTCGCTTAGAGGCAGTGTTTCCAAGCTTGATATTACGTCGTTTGCTTTCTGCTTGAGCTCTCTGCCTTTGGCACTTTCAGGTCCTTGATCTACGAAGAGTCTGATGTACGGAATGGCTCTGCGATCCCCCATTCTCTCGTAAGCGCCGAGCAGTGTGCGGATGTATTGAAATAGCGCTGGACTAACATCATCCTTGGGAAATTCAACCAATTCCAAAAGTCTGAAGAGAGAGAGTCTCTGGGCGTTTGTCAGGACATTCGCTTTTTCATTGTCAATAAGCTCGATCAATCGGATGATTGTGCTTTCGAAGTATGAGCGATCTGAAATTGAACCGTATCCGTATTCTGCAAGCACTCCAAGCACCTGAACCTGGTCGTACTTTTCCAGAATCTTGTAGTAACAGTTCTCAGCAGCGGACGTACGCAGGAAGTACACAAATGCTCCCAATCCAACCACCATCAGTCCAATGGAAGCAACGTCCACCAAGCTTGCACCAAACCAATCTGAGAAACCAGTCAGACTTAACACCGACCTAGTGATTAGTGAAAGAGCAAACAAAAGTCCGCCCTTCATCGATCGATCTGAACGCCTTTGACGAGTATCGTTGAGCTTCGTCATCAAGATCGGAGCCGCTCCGGGGCCCGCTGTTTCAAATAATTGTTCAGCCGCACTGCGCTTAGCATCTTCATTCCCTCCGAGATCGGCGAGAGATCGGAGGAGTGAGTCGGCGGGCACGTTATTTGTTGACAAGAACTCAAACGGATTCATATTTCGTACCTTGAATTAATCTCATCTTTCACCGTAAATTGGACTTGCGACTATTCCATAAACAACCAGTTAATTATAGACAGGATATGGAAGATTTCCTCAAAATGTTGTCAATTGGAACGCACTTAATCGATTTGAGCGTGGACTAACTTTTGTATCTTCGCTCGGGTCGACGAGTCAGCATAGAAACCAAACCGGTCAAAATAAATGCGACCACCGCCAAAGATATTGCGAATGACCTCGCCTGACTATCATTACCAGACTCCGCCGCAGAATAGAGAGCAAGTGGCAAAGTTTGCGTTTTTCCCTCAATGTTGCCCGCAATCATCATGGTTGCACCAAATTCACCCAGTGCACGAGCAAAAGCCAGGGTAACGCCAACAGAAATTGCCTTCAAAGACATAGGAATAATGAGCTTGATAAAAATATTCAACTCAGAGGAGCCCATTGTTCGAGCACTTTCAATCATCTCCGTATCCACTTCCTCAAACGAAGCCGCTACTGGGCGAATAAAAAGGGGAAGTGACATCACGAATGCTGCGATAGCCGCTGCCTGCCAGGTAAATATGAGATGAATACCAAGCGTTCCATTTACCCACCTACCGATTGCCGAGCCGTTTCCCAACAATAGAAGCAGCGAGTATCCCAGCACTGTGGGTGGCATAACTATTGGCGCTAGCAACAAACTTTCGGCTAGAATTCGAACCGAGGGCCTAGTTCCGGAACGAGAAAGAACCCATGCCAAAAGGATTCCGAATGGCACCACTACTATAGTCGACGTTAGTGAGACTAACAACGATAGCGATACCGGAGAGAGTGTCAAGGCCTGTTTGTACTCAACTGATGAACAGCTTCACTTATGTAGGAAGAGCGTGGCATCAGTGTTATTGCTGAGGTAAAGCCGAACTTGCGAAAGACAGCTTGGCTTGCCGGCGAACTTAAAAATTTAACGAAAGGCTCGCCATTGGCGGAGCCTTTGGCAGACACCGCTACATATCGAATAGGTGAATGATCCTTCCCAGATTGAGCGGTAGTCACTATTCTTAATCGCTCTCTGTTCTCAATGAAATCTGTTTTGAAAACAATTCCGGCATCCACATCTCCGTTTAGAACATAAGTCACAGTCTGCTTGACATCACGTCCTTGAATAAGTTTTGACTTAACCTGCTGCCAAAGTCGTTTATGCTGCAGTGTCTCTTTCGCATATCTTCCAGAGGGAACACTTTCCGGGTTCGAAATAGCAATTCGATTGACAAGTGGTCCAGCAAGATCGCTCCAATTTGATAGAGATTTACCTTTTGGACAGATAAGCACAAGGCTGTTCGAAGCAAATTCGGTTCGAGTCTTTGCGTTTAATATTCCTGCTTTGATCAAAGCGTCTGGTTCGGCTTCTGACGCCGAGGCAAAGACATCAACTGGAGCACCTAGTTGGATCTGATTTTTCAAGGCACCGGATCCGCCAAAATTGAACCGTATTTTGACAGAACCGTGTATCAATTCAAACTTTGTAGCGACCTCCTTAAAGGGCGCACTAAGAGATGCAGCGGCGGAAACTATGATCTCATCACTTCGATCAATTTCTGATGGAAGTAAGGCATTATCATTTGCAGCTAAGCTCAGTCCATTGGTCGAAAATACAGATAGCAACAGGACTGGAAGCATTCCCGACCCATATTTGTTTCTACTCACCATCCGTAATCTCCGAACTCACCGGCCCATCCATAATTGAATAGGATCCATGTATATATTCCCGTGAGTGTTCAATGGTCGAACCTACTGCCATAATGTATGGACAGCTTAGGTGCTGCCAGCTACATTCGCCAATTCTTCTCATATTATAGTGTGAATAACTACAATGGTCGATACCGTCAACCAAATTTGGCCGATGCTCTTAATTGCGTCTATTGTCGCGATGTTGGCAAGGCGTTCACGAATTCCCTATACGGTGGGACTTGTTGTTGTTGGAATTTTCCTTGTGCTGCTCCAAAGGGCACCTGATATTTCGCTGACCAAGGATCTACTCTTCTCAGTCTTCCTCCCACCACTCATTTTTGAGGCATCATTCCATATTGAGTGGAAGGAACTAAGAGCAAATCTGTCTCCTGTCTGCCTGATGGCAACCTTTGGTCTGTTGCTTTCAGCCATAGTGTCTGCAGCGGGTATGCACTTCCTAGCGGGATGGTGGTGGGCGCCTGCCACTGTTTTCGGTGTGCTGATCTCAGCCACCGATCCTGTCTCAGTCATCGCGACCTTCAAAAATACAGGGATTACCGGCAGGGTGCGGCTGTTGGTTGAAGCGGAAAGCCTCTTCAACGATGGCACCGCGGCAGTGCTGTTTCTTGGGGTCTTGCCATTAATGACCGGTGGCGGAATTTCCGCTCTCAATTCCGTCACACAATTCTTTTTGATGGTTGTCGGCGGAATTGCCATTGGATTGGCAGTCGGAGGCATTGCTCTCTTGTTGGCAGGGCCAACAGACGACCACCTGGTAGAAATCACGTTCACAACGGTCGCAGCATACGGTTCTTTCCTTACCGCTGAGCATTTTCATCTCTCGGGTGTACTTGCAGCGACGGCTGCAGGACTGCTGTTGGGTAACGTCGGTCATTTAGGCTCAATATCTGACCGGGGCAGAGAGGCCGTTGAGTCCTTTTGGGAGTACATTGCGTTTGTCGCAAACTCCCTGATATTCCTGCTGCTCGGAGTAAGTGGCGCACGCGTCAATCTTCATGAAATGCTAATACCCGGGCTCATCGCTTTCGTTGTTGTCCTCATTGGTAGAGCAGCAACGGTCTATATCTGCTCGGCACTTCTATCTCGTTCGGACCAGCGAATTACATTTTCACATCAGCATATATTGGTTTGGGGCGGATTAAGAGGCGCACTGGCACTGGCACTGGCATTCAGTCTCACAACTCTGCCATGGGGGGACAAAATCAAGGGCATTACAATTGTCGTCGTTACCCTCTCCGTTGTGCTGCAGGGATTGACCATTACGCCACTCCTAAAGCGAATGGGTGAAATGACTGCCACGATTGCCCCAAATGACTCACGCCAAGCGGTCGGAACTTCGGAATAGTACAGTGATGTATACTTATATGCACTGTAAAACGATATTCGAGGCAATTTGATGGCTTTGTTGGAGAAGGTCCCGACCGAAATAGTAGATAGGTTCCGCGACGCTGTTACACCAGACCAGTCTCCATTGCAAATTGCTTTTCAAACAGATTTAACCACCAACGGCGATTTTGGCAACGATTGGTTAGTGATCACCTCAACCAGCATCGCCCGAATAAGCAGCGATTCCGCCTTGGGGAATCACGTTGTGTCGATGAGTTCCATGGAATCCGCTCGCGCAGACATGATGGCTGGTTGTGGCATTTTACGGATAGTAACAGAATCCCATGGCGAAGAACATACTGTCGATCTTCTCTCCTTTACCAATTCCCTAACGGGCAAAATTAATGCTGTGGTGCGCTACCTGAATGCATTGGCGGAAGGTGAAACACCCAACGTCGAAGAGATCGATGAGAAGGCTGCCTGCCCAAGATGTGGAAGGTTGCTGCCAGCGGATTCGGATACATGTGACGCTTGCGTAAACAAGCGCGCAGTTATGATTCGCTTATTTCGGTTCCTGAAACCCTACAAATTTCAAGTTGTTTGTGGATTGATCATTCTCGTCTTCTTCAGCTTTACCGAGCTTGTGCCTCCCTTTGTCGGTGGAAGAATTATTGACGTTTTGGTGAATGAGCGGGGCAATCCATCGCTCGCAATGCTGCATTTGTGGAAATGGGTTGGCCTTCTGGCACTAATCCGCGTTATAGCTTCAGCCCTACAGTATGGGCAACGACGATTCAATTCCTGGATCGGTGCCAAAACATTGATGGACATTCGCATCGCGCTGTTTCGAAAGTTCAGTGTTCTGTCGCTGGGATACTATGACAAGAGAAGCACGGGCAGCGTCATGGCGCGCATCACCAATGACGCGGACAACCTATGGGACTTCCTGATGGATGGCGCTCCCTGGTTCGTCTCCAATATCCTGACACTGAGCATGACGAGTTTCGTACTCTTTAGGATGAACCCACATTTGGCACTCATGCTGCTGATTCCCGGTCCGCTGATCATATTGCTGACACGGTGGTTCCTACCCCGAACGCGCGCCCGATTCCGAATGGTTTGGCATAGAATTAGCCGCATGTACTCCTCGCTAAATTCGGCTATTTCTGGGATGCGAGTCATCAAAGCATTTGCTCAGGAAGAGAAAGAAAACAAGAAATTTGAGCAGCGAAACTATTTAGTCTTTGAGTCAAGCTACGAAGCCAACGCGATGTGGGCAGTCTATTTTCCGGTGCTTGCGCTCTTAATGGGAGCGGGATCATGGATTAT
>CAISOI010000140.1 GCA_903886985.1 uncultured Chthonomonas sp. | reverse complement strand
GAACCTTGCCCATGTCAACAACGTTTCCCCATGGCAGAGGTCGTGAATCCGTACCTTGAGCTGCAATTTGCCATTCCCATTCGTGCGGGAGTCTCTTCCCAGCCCACGCAGCATAAGCTCTGGCGTCTTCGATGGCGATCCATGTGACAGGTTTTTTATCCCAACCCTTTGGATAAGAACCGTTAACCCAGTCCTTGAGAAAGTTGTGGTCGTCCGCAGGACGATAGTGCGTTGCATCGATGAACTTCTTAAAATCTGCGTTTGTGACGGGATATTGATCGATAGCGAACGCCGTTATGTCCACTACATGGTCGTGCATAAGTGAGGGAGAATCTTCCCATGGATACTGCACATCGACACCCTGACTCTGTTCGATCTCAACACCCGAGGAGACGAATCGATACTTTGCGGCAGGGATTGTGATCATTCCCACTGGCGCCGATTGAACTTTTGGTGTCGGCTTGATTGTAACAAACTCCTGCGAAAGCGCTTTCCATGTGTTTGAGAACGACGGCAATTTTCTACCGCCGGACGGCTGCATCTTCTTCATAAAATCTGCGACGCGTGCAGTGACTTTGCCATCGCGAAGAACTAGAATACTCCCGAAACCGTCACTGTCGATGGAAAAGTAAAGTACGTCGTCTTTGCCGGCAGTATCCGGAACAATTTCAGTGCCTCGCCATAAATCAAAATACTTCTGTTTAGGCGCATGAGGAACACGAAGTTGCGGACCTCCTATTTCTTGAGATGTCCGGTTTATGATCGTGTAGAGCGTTTCGTTTCCTTGTGAGAATTTAGAAGCATATATCCCTTGCTGCACGGTGGGAGTATGCGGTTCCCAATCTGAAGAGAGCAGATTGCCAAACGTTCTATAGATCAGACCAATTCTACGGATTGCTTCAGCATCTCTTTGAGAAATCTGATTCCAAATACTCCAGATGTTCTCCCAGCTTTCATATCCTTCGCCGTTAAAGAAAGCATATTGAAGGTCGTTTGTTCGATCATGCATCCATCGATTACAGACGTGCGAGAGGTGGCTATTCTCAATCCATTTGTAGCGGCTGACCCCCGGGATGGGTTTGTAGGGCCACCAATATCCCCAACCAAGGTTCGTCCACGAGAGTGATACGGCATCATCACCTTGAAGTCCATTCTCAGGTTCGAATGCCAATGGATGTCCAATTTTGTCCGACTCGTCACGAAATGCTCTTGGAATAAAATTCATTGTGTCGCCATTCATTCCGTCGGCGTTTACAGATTTCATAGAGCGCGCAAGTGCAATGGGAAGCTCTGTTCCTTCATTCTTCGTTCCGATATCCCACGGCATAATCGGAAACAGCACTTTCACGCCATTTTGGTGAAACCGGTCGATCATCTTCCGCAATCCCTCGTATCCACCCGGCATATCGCGAAGGTGATCGTGTTGATTGCGCTCATCAATACCGATATTGGGGTAAGTTGGCCATATTAAAACACTGTCTATTCCGCCATATCGAGCTTTGAGGTCGTTCAAATAGCGGTCGACTGTATATTCTCGTTTCTCGGGATCATAGAAAAACCGGTCCTCAGCCATCATCTGAGGTTGAATAAACGACTTCTGTGTCCACATCAGCTCTTTTCGTTGGTATTCAGACGAGGTGATATTGAGTCTCTGTCGCTCAGATGCCTTCCACTCTCGCATTGCAGCAATCCATTTTGGAAAATCTTCTTTTGTTGGAGGGCCTGCAAGCAGCTCTTTCAGGTCACCTTGGAATTGGACTGTGGGGTCATCACAGTAGGACTTCGTAATCAGACTACACAGTCCAATTAGGGTGAATGTAGTGGCTAAGAGGGAACAAAATGGAAATTTCATGGTTAGTTTATCCGAGTCTGAAAGGAAGGAAACTATGATTGCTGCTGTATCTCTGCAAGTACGGCCCCAGCTTGGGTCAGATGATAGTTGTCGTGAATGATGTTCGATTCAATCCAACATGCGAAACTAACTCTCAGGAGGGGCATTGCCGGCGAGCTGATTCGAATTCTACTTACGTCCGTGGAGATTGCTTTATCCAAGATTTCAATCAGTTGGAGATGATTCTTCAGGAATGTATCCAAAGTCTCTTCTTGTTCAGGAACGAGTGCTGGTACATATGGTGGCGGTACCGGAACTGGCATGCCCGGTTTAGGTCCCACGACCCTCAGGAAAATCTTCTCGATCTTACCCGGCACCCATATCTTATCGGAGTTTTTGCCTGGGTTTTGAAGTGACTTTTCGAGAGCAGGAATGAGTTTCGTTGAGACTTTGTTCAAGTGATCTAGGCACTGCCCCAGGGACCATCTGTTGGGAGCAGGTTTCAAAATGAATTCACGGGGTGATGCGCTCTTTACCAGCGTCTCGCACTGGTCATTGATGTTCTCAATATTGTTGCGCCATTCGCTGATTTGCTTGTTATTTGCCATCGGGATTACCTGTGCTCGAGTATTTGGAGATTACTTTTTCTTCTTCGACTTTTTGCGGGCAGCAGCTTCGAAGGACCTGTTCATCCATTCTGTTAACAATGTAAGGTCATCAACGACATTAGCTGGAACTTCAAAGTAAGGCATCAAATTAAGTCCATCTCCTGCAGGAGAAAACTGGGTCATTCCAGCAGACTCGTAATCCGGTTGGTTGATTTCGTCGATCTTGAAATAGAGCTTATCATTATCAAACATGCCGAAGATCAGGCCATCGAAATAGAGTGAGATCGCCCCAAACATGGGACGATCAGAGATGTCCGCAATCTGACTTAGGTGCTTGAACATTGATTCGCGATAGGCTTTTGAAACGGGCAATGCTCACTCCACTACGATTTTTATCCAAGTATTTCGGGATGAGCCCCAGACGGACTGACCATTCCAATGATCCCCCGCACAACTCTTCATGCCTGTCAACCCGAAATCCCAATCCTTTTCTGGTTTTGAAACTGGTCGGTTTCTTCCCCACTCTTTTTTCGTTATGAACTTCTCGGAATCCTTCGCATTGTCACACGCAGACCACTGTGCGCCATCACGAGTGCTAACAAATCCGAACTCATCTTTGGCATAACATCCAGCAACTCCAAAATATGAGCAGCCATTCCACCGTAATCGATTGTTGACTACATTAAAGACCAGCCAATCCCCCTTGCGTACTACGACGTCTATTTGCTCCATCGTGGCGCCAAAGCGCTCCCATAACATGGTTCGCTTTGAGACATCAACTTCTTTTCCGTTGAGGTATGCGCTCACAATAAAATCATCAGCGGCCGTTATCAGGTAATTGGCTCGGATTGGTCGGTCCTTTATAGATTTTTGCAGATTCGCGGAGACTTTGGGCATTGATGGAGGTGAGGATAAAGGTTTAGCAAAGAAAAGACTTGCCATTGCAAGAACAGGAAGAGAGAACATAGGATTACCTCGTGTTATAGAAAGTTAGAAGTCTCTAAAACATGATTGTCGATACGAGTAGTCAGCTACTATTGGACGCACGAGTGGGATAAAATGTCACTTGAGACTCGGATTTGAATACAACTCTCCAGTTTGAGGATAGTGAAATCTCTGCTCTGCTCCATTGTCATAGCTTGTGTAACAACCTCCTGTTGCTTCACTGACAACGGTGTTCCAAAAGGTAATGGCAGTGATGTTGTGTTCTAATTGAAATATTTGCCACCAACCGGGATGCAGCTTGAAAGCAAGATTAGCTGCCTCTCGACCAACTCCTTGCTTGCGGTACTTGGGAGCAATATAGAAATCGAGGACCTCAGACTCTATGCCGGATGCCATGAACTTTCCTGTGCGGTTGATAATGACAAAACCTGCCAGTCCACCCTCCACCATAATGAGATACCGATCACAGTGAGCACGGATCCACCAGTTGGAGCTAATAAACTGATCAAAGGTCTCTACTTTGT
>CAISOI010000139.1 GCA_903886985.1 uncultured Chthonomonas sp. | reverse complement strand
GGGTGCAAATATCTCGATGGTATATCTCAGACGTTTTGCGGCAATTCTCATCTCGTGGAGTTCAACCACATTTTCCGGATCAAAAATAGAATCTTCGTAATCGAGGAGTTCGGCAACTCGTTCAGGCATGACAATAGCGGCGCTTGAAAATATGGAGCCCTCGGGCGATAATCCCGGAATTGATTTTGGGCGTGCCATTATTGCTTTGTTCTTTCCATGATTTGAGGATCCATAAGAATGGCGTGAATAGCTGCGTCCAAGTTGACGTCCGAGTTATCCTGCATCTTTTCTCGCACCTGGTTTGGCACTGTTTGTTCTTCCTCTTCTACATCGACAACGTCTATTTTGGGTTGACCCGCGAGGACAATTTTCTCCCACTGTTCCGAAAGATCGAGCTTCTCGATTCGCCCTAGCGCAGACTGAACTTGTTTTTGCCGCTTTCCGCGTTGGGCAACTTGTATTTGGATGAAAGCTTCGAGCATTGATCGGTCTGATTCAGCCAAACTATGCTCCAGAGTCTCTAGGTTACCGACCATGACATCAAGATCGCGTGCAGCACCGAGTGCATCGGTAACTAACTTTATTTCGTTCTCAAACTTTGTAAAACTGTTCGAAGGGAAGGCAGGAGCAAAAACGGATAGCGCGGCGCGCAGACGTCGCGATGCAACTCGCATTTTATGCACCGGTTCCACTGTCTCACCAACAAGCACACCCTCCACATGCAGAAGCATCTTTCCAAGGCATTCCCGAATCACAACGGCACCATATTCTCTAAATGTGGGCTTATCTATCATAGTTCAATATCTTTCTCCACACTAAGTTCTGAATCCTTGAATCGAGAATGTCACTGAAAGGGAACTTAATTTGAACTTGGCACTCTAACGAGCTTTAGAGTAGTATGCGCTGCAGCTAAATTTTTGCCTGTGGAAGAGACCGCCAAGAATTTGCCATTAGGAGACCAATCGACGTCTTCAGCAATACCTGCAAGTGGCTCTGATTTTCCTAATACGTGTCTAATTGGACCACTTTCGACGATTTCCATCTGCTTTTTTCCTCCGAAATCGCAAAGATAAGCAATCGCAGATGTTGTCAGCCAATGCGGAGCAAAATATCCGGACGAACTGGATTTCGCAATGATTTCCGGCAGCCTACTACCCGTAGGGGACAGTTTTGCCAAGAAATAGCTCTCATGTTTTGCGATATTGGTTGCGAATTCAGCGACAATGTCCTTATTATCAGGCGACCACTCTGCCTCTATCATACGCGCAGGGGTATTACTCTCACTCTCGGGGAAGGGCGAGTGGTTGCTTTCCCAAACCTCATTCGTGATAGTCTTACCGGGAGCAATTGCTTTTATTGATTCGACGGGAGTGGCAGTAACCGCTCTCAAAATTCCTTGGCGAAATATCAGCCTTCCGTCAGTGCTCCACGAAGGGGAACATGCTTCGCCATTTACATCGTATCTAGGCGTTTCGATCTCGGCCGTTGTTCCGTCAATTGGTCGAAAGAAGATAGCAGTTTGTCCATCTCGACCTTCTCCGACAAAAGCTATGTACTTCCCATCGGGTGACCATTTTGGAGATCTGTAAATAGAGAAAGGTCCTGAGTACTTTTCAGGGTGTTCGGCAATTGGACCCGTAACGTGAGAAATGGTGTCGTAATACCAAATGGACCGTCCCGGGAGCCAGTCGCCTGTGGGAAGTTTGAGCCAATTAATGTGTGGATAGAGAAGATATCGATCGTTCGGTGACCATTCGAGCCGGTCCGTCGAAGCCGTACCGATTCTTGCCGATGAAAGCGGCAAGTCCGGGCAGACTATTTCAGGCTTGAGGAGAGGTTCAATCGTCGAGAGGTCTGCACTGGCAACGAACAATTGTAAACGACGATTTGGAGTTTGTCGAAGAAAAGCAATTTTTCTTCCTGAATGTGACCAGCGCGGTGCAATGTCTACGTAGGTTTCCGGTGATTTCAGGGCGTCAACTCCTGCTGGCAAGTCTGCCGAGCCTGGAATTGCAGTGCGACGGCAACCTATAGAAAGACCGAACGTCAACAACAGGAGTGATTTTCCAACATTGCGTTCGCTCATACTGATTACTCGGTATCTTTGGGAGGATAATGCAACATCCAGCGATCCGGAAAATCGAGTGGAATAAATCCAACCTCTGCGTAAACACTATGAGCATCACGCGTTGCTAGAACCCATCGCCTTAGATTTTGAAAATCAGGATGCTTCAATGCGAATTGGACCATCGCTTTTGCTATCCCTTTCTTCCTATGTCCTTCATCAACAAAGACATCTGCAATCCAGGCGAAAGTAGTTTTGTCTGAGATTACGCGCATGTAACCCACCTGCGTATTCCCAATGTAGGAACTGACCACCATGGCACTGTTTGTGGCGGCGCGCTCTATTTTTGTTTGCGCAATTCCTGGGCTCCAATAAGTTTTTGAGAGCCACCCATGAACTCGTTCAAAATCCATGCGCTCCAGTCCATCTTCAATTACATAGTTGCCGTGTTCGGATTTCATCGCTTACTTCGAAACTGCCAATTCCTCAAGATTTTCGAGAGACTCACGCTCCACCTCTGCGTGCAGACTATTGCCATGGGAGTCCATCGTGACAACTGCCATAAATTGTTTGACATTGAATTGCCACATCGCCTCTGGAATACCGAACTCCTCAAGGAAGTTAACTCCCGTTACGCCGGTAATATTTTCGGCATAGACTTGTGCTGCGCCGCCAATAGCATTGAGGTAGACAGCGCCAGATTCTTCCAATCCCTTTAGCGTTTTGGATCCCATGCCACCTTTGCCGATGACAATTCGTACGCCAAAGCGTTTGAGTATTTCTGACTGGTATGGCTCTTCTCGGCTGGAAGTAGTTGGTCCGGCGGCTTTGACGGTCCAGTTTCCGGCATCGTCTTTAAGCATTACAGGACCGCAGTGATAAAGCGCCGCACCCGAGAGATCGGCAGGGGAGTCATGCGTCATCAGATATTTGTGAAGAGCATCCCTGCCCGTAAACATAGGTCCATTGATGACAACCATGTCGCCGACTTTAAGTGCACGCACCTGCTCCTCTGTAACAGGAGTGTTGAGAACGACCTCGTGGCCTGTAGTGGGAATTTCCCCATTGGATAGGTGTGAAGGTTTCTCGTCACGGAAATTCCATTTGGTGATTGAACCGGTGGCGGGATCAATATGAACGCTCAACCGTCGGTACGCCCAACAATTGTATGCAACAGAGACAAAAAAGGACGCCGGTAATCGATTTAATGCGCCAATCTTACAACCAAGAAGCGTGACTTTTCCGCCAAAACCCATTGTGCCAATACCGAGTTTGTCAGCATTTCCCATTATGCGCTCTTCCATCTCTTTTAGTTCGGGAATTTCGTTGGTGTCATCGACTTCTCTGAAAAGCTGCGACTTTGCACCTTCGTAACCAGTAGTTCTATCTCCACCGATGCAGACTCCGATGAAACCTTGACTGCAGCCTTGCCCCTGAGCCTGCCAAACTGCATGGAGGATGCACTTATAAACTCCTTCGAGGGTTCTGTCGGCGTTACCCATTCCAGGAAGATCGGCAGGGAGAGAATACTGGATATTCTTGTTCTCGCAACCGCCTCCCTTGAGTAATAGTAGAACTTCAATGTAGTCTTGTTCCCACTGTTCAAAATGGATCACGGGAGTGCCTGGTCCCACATTAAGTCCTGAGTTCTTGCCTGTGATCGAGTCAACGGAATTGGGGCGTAATTTGCCGCGACGTGTTGCTTCCATTACAGCTTCTTTGATGGAAGCCTTGAGTTCAATCTGATTGATGCCGACGGGAGTGTGAACCACAAAAGTGGGCATGCCGGTGTCTTGACAGATTGGCTGAACTAAATCCGCAGCCATGTCGACATTTTTATGAATGATGCGAATTGCCTGCATCGACTGCGTGCCTTCGGCTTCAAGTTTGGCGGCGGCGGCAACTGCCCTTCGGACATCTTCGGGCAAATTTGTGGCGGTTTCGGTTATTAGGGAAAGAAGAGATTCGGCTATGTTTTTCATCAGAAAGACTCCATAACTGTAAGTACGTCTATTTATCGAGGGGCTGACCTGCGGCTCGAATAAGGTGTTTCTTGGGCAATGAAAATCTCAATCGGATCGGCAAAATCGCGGACTCTATGAGAACCGATCTCGAAATTTTGCTTTGACCGAGAGTGCGATCTGTAAATATTATCGGAATTTCTACTACTCGAAGTCCTGCAAGTTCAGCACGGTATGTCATTTCCACCTGAAATGCATATCCGTTGGATACGATCTCATCAATATTTATACGTTCAAGAGCGCGGCGAGTATAGCATCGGAATCCGGCAGTCGCATCTTTGATCTTAACACCTGTGATTACCGACACATACTTGTTCGCAAATCTGCTCATGATCAATCTGGATCTTGGCCAATCTCGAACTCCGCCTCCCTCACAGTAACGAGAGCCCATTACGACATCGGCTCCCGCAGAAGCGGCTACCATATCGGGAAGATATTTTGGATCGTGGGAGAAGTCGGCATCCATCTGGATGACCCGAGCATAATTTCCTGCTAAAGCAAATCGATATCCATCTACATAACTTCTTCCTAACCCGCGCAACCCCGTTCGTCGCATAATGTGAACCTGGGGATTGCCGCCAAATTGTTCTTCCACATATTCAGCAGTTTTGTCCGGAGAGTTGTCATCGACCAGCAAAAAGTGAGCGTCTTTGAGGGATTCTAATACGCGTGGTAAGAGCGTTGGTATGTTTTCGCGCTCATTATATGTCGGTACGATTACGAGTGTTTGATCGGAATTCAATTAAAAGGTCCAGAGAGCATCTTCAGTTTGCAGAAGAGAGATTGTATGCCATATTCCGCGGAACGTCAATATAGCTTGTGGGGATCTCCCATTGCCGAGGAACGCCATAAAACGGGAATTCTGTTGGTTATGAGGTTGCAGTTAGCCTTGTACCAAGCTGAAACCATTATTGGGAACTCACTTGCCCAAATAAGGTTTCAGCTGGCACTTCGGTTTCTATTTGGCGGTGAAGTGATAAGTTCCCGCGGCTACACTGAACACAGCGTATCCACGTTCCATTTTCAGAAATGTAACTTCTGAGTTGTCGTCCGCGGGTTTCTCGGACTCCATGACACTTTTGCGGTCTGCTGCCGGGACGTAGACCGTTGCAAGAGTGTTTGGTGGAACAGTAACGTCCAGAGTGAGAGGACCGTCAAAAGATTTCTTCCAACTTGTCTTGACTGCTCCGTACGGCGTTTCTACCGACCCATCCATGAAAGTCAATCGCTGATCAATCTCCGGTCGAATTACTAATCGTTTAAATCCGGGAACTTTGGGATCCAGTTGAATTCCAAGTGCGTGGCGGTAAATCCAAACTCCCACCGATCCGTAAGCATAGTGATTGTAAGAGTTCATGCTGGGATCGCCGGTGTCGCCGTTCCATCGCTCCCACATAGTAGTCGCCCCTTTTCGAATCATATATCCCCAGCTAGGAAATGTATCGTTCAATAAGAGTTGATAGGCAGTCTCAGTCTGTCCGTTCTCGCTCAATGCGAGCATCAGATAAGGGGCACCAACAAATCCCGTTGAAAGGTGTCCACCGCGGATCCTAATGTCGCGAACAAGATGTTGAACCGCCAGTGGGCGTAATTTTGCCGGGATTAGGTTCATGTAGAGTGCGAGCGCGTAGCATGTCTGACTACCGTTTCCAACCGTTCCATCATCCTTGACAAACTTCTTGTTGAACGCTGCCTGAATTTTGTCCGCAAGGTTCTGATAATAGACAGCTTCGGTATTTTTGCCGATTGCGCGGCCCATCTCTGCCATTAGTTTGCAGTCATATGCCCAGTATGCCGTTGCGATGAGGTTTTTGTCGGTATCGCTATTCGCGGGAACCCAATCGCCAAAGTCGTTGTTGCGACGTTTCATCCAGAGATAGTCGGGATTAACAGAGTGAATATATTCGATCCACTTTGCCATTCCTTCCCAATTCTGTTTGATCAGTGCGGTGTCGCCATAGTGTCGATAGGCTGCGTAAGGAACTATGACTCCGGCGTCTCCCCATGCAGGTGCACCGTCGGCAAGGTCGATTATACGAGGCGAAACGTCTGAATAACCCCCTTGCTAGCTCTGCGCATCCACTACATCCTGTGACCACTTGCGTGTGAATGAAGACATGTCTCGGAAATAACAGGCTGTTGCCCAGATGATCTGAGCATCTCCCATCCATCCTAATCGCTCGTCACGTTGCGGACAATCGGTTGGCACGCTCTCGATATTCCCTCGGAGTCCCCAGTCGATATTCTTCAACAGTTGGTTCAACAGACCGTCGGAAGTGGCAAGGCTCGCTGTTGGAGTAGCATCCGTATTGAAGACTATTCCTGTCAAAGAATCTTTATTGGGCACGCCCGGATAACCGGTGACTTCGACATAGCGGGACCCGTGGTATGTAAAATGTGGTTCAAATACCTCTACACCTGAGCCACTGAGGGTATAGCTATCAGCAGCTTCTGCACGGCGAAGATTGTCGCGATAGATGTTGCCATCTGCTTTAAGGATTTCGGCGAAACGCAGTTTTACGTTTGTGCCTTCCGGACCTTTAACCTTCAGGCGTGTCCAACCGACAAAGTTTTGCCCCATGTCGTAGATATAGACACCCTTAGACGGATTGGTGATGGCAATCGGTTTTAGAATGTCGGTTACTTTGATCGTTGGTGAATTTTGCCCCACCAACAATGGGCCATCACCATTTTCGAAACCTTTTTGGCTTGCATTTGCGGCGACAAAATCGACCGTTTTCCATAACGAGTCGATATAACCAGCGGTATCCCAGCCCTTATGCTCTTTGCGGGCATCGTATGTTTCACCTGCATATATTTCTGAGCGCTCAATGGGGCCAAATGCGCCTTTCCACGAACCATCGGTAATGATTGTCTTTTCTGTGTCATCAGAAAATTGAATGTGAAGTTGCAAAAGAAGTTGGTTTGGACCGGGACCGTAGCAATTTCGTTGTAGTGACCAACCGAGACCAGACGAATACCAGCCGTCTCCAACGGTAGCAGCGATTGCATTGTCACCTTGTTTAAGTAGACTCGTAACGTCATACCCGTGGTAGTTTATTCGAATGCGGTAGTCGGTCCAATCCGGTGTTAGAATGTCGTTACCAACACGTTTGCCATTGATATGCAGTCGATAACTACCTCTTGCTGTCACATAAACTCTGGCAGATTTGACCGCCTTGAGAATAGGGAACTCTTTGCGAAGTTGTTCAGCAGGGCCACCTTTGCCGCTTCCAGCAGCGGGTTTTCCCCAAGGCTGGTCGCCAACAACACCAATCTCCATTGCTGACTTCCAGCCTATATCGGTAATCGGACTTGCTTTGAAATCAAACCCTGCGCCCATTGCAGATTTCCAACTGTTCGAAGTGGAGATCTTTTCCGATGTTCCATCCGTGTATTTTACGCGGACAACTGCTGCGAACCCAGCTGGACTTGGCTCGATATTTCTTGCAGAAAACGCTATTGCGTTGACACCCGGTTTCAATGCACTTGCAATGTCGACCACTGGGGTATTTTGCCAACCTTCACCAGAGGAGACTTCTTTGCCATTGACGTAGGCGGTGTATTGGTTGTCTACGATAGCTAACAGTACTGCAGACTTAATCGTCTTGGAAGCGGGCACGGTCATGGAGGTTCGAAGGAAACGTTCTCCTGCTGGGGCACTTTGACGGGGATTTCCCTCCGGGTACCAAATCCACTTGACACCATCGAGTGTTTCAACCTCGTCGGCAGCATTGCCCTTAATCCCAATCCACTGGGCCTTCCAGTCTTCTGGCTTAAGCAGTCCCATTTCCCAAACTGCATATTTGCTCCAACTGGATTGTTTACCGAATGCATCCCAAAGGCGTACTGTCCAGAATGCTTTTGAGCGGGATCGGAGTGGTTTACCTGAATAGGTGACGTTTACGCTGTCATCTGAAGTGACTTTGCCCGTCTCCCACAGGTCCGCTTTCCCTT
Source organism: uncultured Chthonomonas sp. (assembly GCA_903886985.1). Taxonomy (GTDB): domain Bacteria; phylum Armatimonadota; class Chthonomonadetes; order Chthonomonadales; family CAJBBX01; genus CAISOI01. The sequence continues at coordinate 7,713 of CAISOI010000139.1, read as the reverse complement.
CTTTCAAAAGTTCAGGTTTGCTCGCGACTAGAACTGAGTATCCTGTCTGCCTAGCACCCCGTCTAGGATCGTTCATCTGCCATGAAAGGCGGGGATGTGCCACATGGAGCGTCAAGGGATTCTCCAGATGTTCCACGCGGAGTTTGACTGCTTCGACGCCCGCGGCTTTTGCCGGCAAGGCGTATGATGTTAGAGTGGCTACGGTAAGTACCGCTGTTCCCAGAATTATAGTGAGACCATAAAAGTTTGACATTCCATAACGCCTTTCAGGCAACCACATTGATCGTTAATTAGGTGGATCGCAAAAGCACAGATTTTAGGCGGGGCGGGATATGATCACCGCATTCACTTTGTGCAACAGGTGGTGTTTAATTCCCTCAGAGTTCCGCTCTTTCCTGCTGATAGAGTGACGTGGTTCTTGGCTTCGGCAGGTGGGTCCTATAATTCGCTGTTTCGCAGGAGAAAACTACAGGCGAGTCTAATTCAAAGGAAGATATACAATCCGACCCGTGTCAATGACTTGCTACTGCGTTCTCGGAACTTATGAGTTTTGATTTAGTACTGTCGTTCAATTGATTCGCCGGATTCGTAACATAGTTGATAACACTTTAGTAGAGAATGGACAGAGCATTGGACCCGGAATCGGATGCGCTAACAGGAATGGGAGTAAATGCACTGCTCTCCAAACAATATGCACAGGGACACCGTGAGTTTGTAGAACAACTATGTGATATTTTGGAACGTACCATGCCCAGCAACGTAAAGATTGATCGAAAGGGCGGATTGTTTAAGCTGAAGCGAGTTGTGAGGTTTACGTTCTCTGCGGAGGGGCGCGATTTCATTCTTGAAGAGGCGAATGATGACAGCTTCATCGTCAAAATTGCACGCGTTGTCGGGGGAATCCGCCTTAAGACAGAGACAGTAAAGATGAAGGATTGGCTCGACGAGCTTTCGGAAACAATTCGGCTTTCTGCCGAAAGCAGGCAAGACGCCCTGGACGCACTTACAGAATTGACAGGAGGATAAAGTTATGGATTTCCATCGCAGCGACTATCACAAACATTCCGTAGAGGGTCTCCCCGAACATGCGGTTCAGCGGCTGAACCGCAACTCTGACTCGGCTAAGCCATTTTTCACGAGTGACCTAACGGTAAATGAGTATGTGTTACTGCATCAGGCAGGATTCGAGCCTCTGGGACTCGTTATGGGCACGTGCATGTACCAAATCGGCTATCAACGCGCAGCATGGACATCGAATACAGAGATGGATATCCTCACGCAGGCGATGTATAGCGCCAGAGAATTGGCGATGACGCGGATGGAAGAAGAAGCAGATGTACTGGGTGCGGACGGAATTGTCGGAGTGCGACTGGAAGTTGTGCGCCATGCATGGGGACAATCGATGGCGGAATTCATGGCAGTGGGCACAGCTGTTCGGGCGACGAGCCCTGGAGAGTGGAAGGCCCCTTCTGGCCGGCCGTTTACCTCGGATCTAAGTTGTCAGGACTTTTGGACACTACTGCATGCCGGGCATAAGCCGCGGGCACTTGTGATGGGGACATGCGTATACCATGTTGCACACCGTGGAGTAAGCCAGTGGTTTAAGCAGGCACTGCGAAACAATGAAATGGGTAATTTCACGCAGGCACTTTATGATGCTCGGGAATTGGCACTTGGTCGCATGCAGGATGAGGCGATAAGTGTCGGTGCTGATGGAATTGTGGGCGTGACGATGGAAGAGAGAACTTATGGGTGGGATGCTCACGTAATCGAGTATTTCGCCTTGGGGACAGCAATTTCGAAGGGCGAAAACAACACTCCAATCCCATCACCAACTTTCACGATTTCTCTAAATGAGGCTCCACGACAGAAGATTGTAAGACCAGCGCCATTAGCCACGGGACAAGCAGGAGCTTCTGCCCAATCAGGCGGTGGCGGAGATTAATTCATTCGATTGATTTTGAATGCGCCGTAGTATTGACAGACAAAAGTACAGTATAATTGCTATAGAACATGTGGAGGTTTGTATACGTGCGTGCGGAAATCGTCTCTGTAGGAACAGAGCTATTGATGGGACAGACGGTCGATACGAACGCGGCGGTACTGGGCAGAGTACTCTCTGACCTCGGCATTTCTGTGTATCGGCGTACCACGGTCGGAGATAACCACGAGCGATTGCTGACGGCATTGAAGTCCGCATTGGACTCTAATGACATAGTTTTTACCATTGGCGGCCTCGGTCCCACAATGGATGACATAACTCGGGATGTCTTAGCCGAAGCATTTGGAGATACCCTGGTAAAGAACGAGGATATAGCCAACCGCTTGGCGGCATTTTTTCGATCTCGTGGTGTGCCGCTTTTGGAGAGTAATCTCCGACAAGCTATGGTTCCAACAAATGGCCATGCACTTTCTAACCCTAACGGGACGGCTCCCGGGCTGTTTTTTGAATCTGGTGGCAAAATTGGAATTGCACTTCCTGGCCCTCCAAATGAGTTCAAGCCCATGCTGCAAAATGAAGTCTTACCAATACTTCAGAAGCGTACTGGTGGGTTGACCGTTATACGTTCCAGAGTATTGCGAGTGTGCAATATGGGTGAGAGTATGGTTGAGGACCAAATCAAGGATCTAATGCTTTCCGACAATCCGAGTGTGGCACCTTACGCAAAAACCGGTGAAGTTCATCTTAGGGTGAGTGTTAAAGCCGATAGTCCGGAATTGGCAGAGAGTCTTATTGCAGAACGTGTGGCACTGATTGAAGAGCGGTTGGGCGACCACATTTACGCTTATGATGATGAACCGTTGGAGGCAGCTGTGGTTCGCATTTTGTCAGAGAGAAATTTGACGGTTGCAACCGCAGAGTCGTGTACCGGCGGTCTGCTTTCTATGCGTCTCACCGAAGTTGCTGGAAGTTCCAAGGTGTTTTTAGGTGGGGCTGTAACGTACAGTAACGCGTCTAAAACGGATTTGGTGGGTGTTCCGGCGGAGTTGATTGAGGCAAATGGTGCTGTTAGTGAAGAAGTCGCCGCATCGATGGCAACAGGAGTTCGCAATCGGTTCGGAGCTGACTATGGGATTGGTATCACCGGCGTTGCTGGACCAGGTGGTGGGTCTTCTGAGAAGCCGGTTGGCACAGTCTTTATCGGTATTGCGTCGGCTTTGGGTGTCGAAGTGGTTCGCAACAGATTCATAGGTATTCGGCAGGACGTGAGATTGCGGGCTGCTCAAGTCGCACTTACATTGTTACGGGATGCAGCTTTAAGAAAAGAATTTTCGGATGCTGATTCCGAATAATCGGAAGTGTCACGAGTTAGTATAGATAGAAGGTCATAATTGTCGGCAAGATTGAAATCACGTTGTCCCTATAAGGAAAACTCATAATGGATAAGCAGAAGGCGTTAGACATGGCGTTGAGTGGCATCGAAAAGCAGTTTGGAAAGGGCGCCATCATGCGTCTTGGACAGACAACTCGGTTGAGTGTCGACTCAATTCCGACTGGCTCGATCGCACTCGACCTTGCATTAGGAATTGGTGGAGTTCCTCGAGGAAGAATCACCGAGATTTATGGAACAGAGTCGTCAGGAAAGACTACAATTGCCCTTCAGACCATTGCTGAGTGTCAGAAGCGTGGCGGGGTCTGTGCATTTATAGATGCAGAACACGCACTTGACGCTGAATATGCCGGTAAGCTCGGTGTGGATATCGAAAACCTATTCGTTTCCCAGCCTGGGACGGGTGAAGAAGCACTAGAGATTATGGATTATCTTGTCCGCTCCAGTGCGGTGGATATTGTTGTTTTGGACTCAGTCGCAGCACTGGTACCAAAGGCAGAAATCGAGGGAGACATGGGCGACTCGCACATGGGGCTCCAAGCGCGGTTGATGTCTCAGGCGCTTCGAAAGTTGTCAGGAAATATCAGCAGGGCAAATTGTGCTGCAATTTTCATCAACCAGATACGTGAAAAAATCGGCGTGATGTTCGGTAATCCGGAGACGACACCTGGTGGACGTGCGTTGAAGTTCTGGGCAAGTGTTCGAATGGAAGTTCGCCGGACTGAGACAGTGAAAAGTGGCACTGATTCTATCGGTGCACGTACCAAAGTGAAGATCGTAAAGAACAAAGTAGCTCCGCCATTCCGAATTGCTGAGTTCGACATTATGTTCGGTGAAGGTATCTCCATTGCCGGAGGCATTCTCGACATGGGTGTGGAGTTAAGCATTATCACAAAGAGTGGTGCCTATTTCAGTTATGGCGATCTCCGGTTGGGGCAAGGTCGGGAAAATGCTCGACAATTCTTGAAGGATAATCCTCAAGTGCTGAAAGAAATCGAGGATCGAATTCGCAATAAGGGTGAATTGCCTGCAACTCTGATCATGTCGGCGTCGGAACGGGCGGCTGCGGAGGATTAGTAAGGATTTTGCTGGCGCGTCGGAATTGTAAGGTACTAAAGTGTTCCTTTTTGCCCCATAGAAGGACCTTAGCGGGTAAACTATACTTTGCCGACGCGCCGGACGTGTTAGATTTACGGTTATTTTTAATCGCTTGAAAGTCAAATTGTACGCATCGGCGGAAAATCGGTCCGGCAGCGAATATTATTCGTTTTGTGACCGAATCAGGACTGAATACGTATGAGTGACTTCGACCAGTTTTTTGGCCCAAACGCTGGCTATGCGATTGAGCTATATGATAAATATTGGGAAAATCCCGATTCGGTTGACCCCGCCACACGGGCAATTTTTGAACATTGGAATCCCAACGATGCGACTGTACCCTCCGCTCATGTTGAGGTTTCACATGAGTTCTCTTCCAGTGATATAAACAAGATTGTGGCTTCCGCACGGGTCGCAAGACTTGTGCGCGAGTGCGGGCACATGGAAGCGAAATTGGACCCATTGGGTTCGACACCTCCAGGGGACACAGGCCTACAACTCGTCACACATGGTTTGGAAACTTCCGACCTTGCGCGACTTCCTGCCAGCGTAATTGGTGGTCCACTTTCCGACCACTCTTCAAATGCCTTAGAAGCGTTGGGCAAACTACGCTTGGCCTACTCTGGGTCTATTGGAATTGAGACAAGCCATGTTCAATCTTATGAAGAGCGAAAATGGATACGTCTGGCTGTTGAAACAGGTAGGTTTTTTCTCCCAACTTCGGCGGATGAAAAACGAGAACTTCTCGATCGCCTTACTGAGGTGGACACCCTCGAACAGTTTTTGCACAAAACCTACGTTGGCGCAAAGTGGTTCTCTGTTGAAGGGACCGACATGGTCGTGCCTATGCTCGATTTGATCATTCAACAGGCTGCCACAGAAGGTGCCGCTGAAGTTGTCATGGGTATGGCGCACCGAGGTCGTCTAAATGTGTTGGCGCACATTCTTGGTAAACCTTACGCGGCCATCCTTCAGGCATTTGAAAAACAGAAGCCATTGGATTCCGCATCGGTTTCTGGTGGAGGGCAAAGGGGATATACTGGCGACGTCAAGTATCACCTAGGCTTTCGTCGCTCTTATTCAGAACATGGTGTAAAAGCTATGCCAATTACGTTAACGCCTAACCCCAGCCACCTGGAGTTCGTGAACCCGGTAGTACTAGGACGAGCGCGCGCTGCACAGGAACGTCGAGATCTCGGTCCCACACCACAGCGCGACGTCGACGCTGCTCTCTCGATCTTACTACATGGAGATGCAGCTTTCCCTGGCGAAGGAATAGTCGCCGAAACAATGAACCTTGGTCAACTTCCTGGCTATCAGGTAGGTGGAACCATTCATATTATTCTCAATAACCAGATTGGGTTCACAACTGAGCCGCGAGACTCGCGATCGACGCTTTATGCGAGTGACCCTGCAAAGGGTTTTGAAATACCAATAGTACACGTGAATGCCGATGACCCATTGGCTTGTCTCGCTGTATCTCGGATGGCAATTGCCTATCGAAATACCTTCCACAAGGATTTCTTAATCGATCTTGTCGGCTATCGACGATTTGGCCACAACGAATTAGAAGAGCCTGCCTTTACGCAACCGCAAATGTACTCCCAAATTAACGCTCACCCACGAGTGAGGGAGATTTGGGCCAATCAACTTGAAGTAAGTGGAATTGTAACTCGTGATGAATCGACGGAAATGGTCGAAGTTGTACGACGAAAGCTACAGGCTGCTCGCACGGAAAAGGTGGAGGTCCACCATGACGAGGATTGGGTTGCCATTTCTGAAGCGGGTGCTGCAGTAACGGATGTAGCAACAGCAGTTTCTGAAGAGCGGTTGGAGACGCTAAACAGCGCACTTTTGTCTCGCCCAGAGGGCTTTACTCCTAATGGTAAGCTCGAAAACATTCTAAAACGCCGCGGTGACAATTTCCGAAAACCCAATGGAATTGATTGGGGTCATGCAGAGAGCCTAGCGTTCGCTAGTATTTTGGAGGACGCTACACCGATTCGTATCACTGGGCAGGATTCGGAGCGAGGAACATTCGGTCACCGGAATCTGGTCCTGCATGATCTTGCAACCGCACGAACTTATTGTCCAATGCAGTCACTGCCTCAAGCAAAGGCGTCGTTTGCGGTTTATAATAGTGCGCTTTCAGAGGCTGCAGTACTCGGTTTCGAATATGGTTACAGTGTTCATGCAAAAAATACGCTTGTATTCTGGGAAGCCCAATTTGGGGACTTTGTGAACTCTGCACAAGTTATACTCGACCAATTTGTCTGTTCTGGAATTGCAAAATGGCATGTGTCACCGTCAATGGTAATGTTGTTGCCGCACGGATACGAGGGACAGGGTCCAGAGCACTCCAGTGCGCGAATCGAGCGATTCCTACAGTCTTGTGCTAACGACAACATGCGGGTTGTCTACTGTAGCAATTCGGCTCAATACTTCCACGTATTGCGTAGGCAAGCTAGTATCCTGATGACGAGCCCCCGTCCGCTCGTAATCTTTACTCCGAAGTCGCTGCTGCGATTACCTGAGGCATCATGTTCATTGTCCGACTTAACCGAAGGCAGTTTCCAGCCTGTAATGAATGACCCAACTGCTGAAGAGCGGAAGGAGATAATTACGCGTGTCGTTTTGTGCACTGGAAAAGTTGCCATCGACCTGCTAAACACTACTGCGTATCAATCTGCGGCAAATGTTGCAGTGGTGCGATTAGAAGAGCTTTATCCGTTCCCATACCGGGAATTGGAATCTGTCTTTGCCGGGTTCCCGGAACTCCGGGAAATAGTTTGGATGCAAGAAGAACCTCACAATATGGGCGCATGGGGATTTGTGAACTCCCAAATTCGACAGACCGTCGGCCATAAATATGATCTGCGATATGTCGGCAGACCTGCCTCAGCAAGTCCTGCTGTCGGTTCTATGGATATCCATAGAATTGAGCAAGCAAACATTCTGGCGGCAGCAGTCAGCTCCGCGCCCGAACCAACTTTGAGAAGGAGTGAAGCAACTAATGTCCGTTAATGTGATCGTGCCGCAATTGGGCGAGTCTGTAGTAGAAGGGACAATTAGTCGCTGGCTTAAGAGTGTTGGGGACGCCGTGGTAATTGGCGATGTTCTCGCGGAGTTGGAGACAGATAAAGTTAATATCGAAATCGCCGCTGAAAATAGCGGGGTACTTGAATCCCTGTTGAAACAAGAGGGTGAGACTGTTAATGTAGGTGACTCAATTGCCACTATTACGGAAGGTAAAGCTGCGACCGTGGCGACTTCAAAGCCAGTT
>CAISOI010000138.1 GCA_903886985.1 uncultured Chthonomonas sp. | reverse complement strand
GTCAACAGTTACTCAGGCTGCCGAAAAGCTCCGAATTATCAGCGTCGTCGATAGTGCTATTCGTTACCTGAATGTCTCCCTTGCGATCAGCCTGCTTACTGCTTGCATCCTGTTTTATGACGAAGAAGCGATTGGCTATACCTTAGTCGCCGGTGCGGTGGGCCTCTACTATGGCATGCCCCTAGCGATAGAATGGATGGCGACCGGACAACTCGAGGACTGGCAAAAGTCCGGCAATATTGGGGCGTTGGCAATCTTCAATCAGCTCAAGCTCTTGGCCCTAATGATGGCTATCCCCGGTGCAATCCTTGCATTTCGAGATATCATCTTACGGCTCATTGATGGTACGGCTCGCAAACGTGATGAATTCGGCAAGATGGAGTATGGTGGTAAGGTCAAAGAGGAATCTGCTCCATCGGGAGCACTCTTGGGTGTCTTTGCTAAATGTTGGCAACTCCCCTACTGTCGCGGCCCTATTCGGAAGAACTGTCCCATTTACCTTAACCGAACAAAGTGCTGGAAACACAGATGTGGATGTATGTGTGAAGAGAGTGTTATTCGACACTCTATGGACGCAATTATCAGCAAAGAGAATATCAACATGACTGTTGAAAAATCTCTCAACACGCCTGATGATGGCCTCATTAAAATGGACGGTGACGTCAAACCTATCCAGATGCCAGATTTCGACAAAACAACGGAAATCACTCCTAAGGCTCCTGTCGTAATAGCTGGTAAGAAGGTGAAGATTCCACACAATCCGAACCTTTCTGACGCAGTTAAGCGAGAACGATGCAAAGAATGTGTCATCTACAACGAACATCAACGTAAGAAATACCAGATGTTGGCACCTATTGTTACGATTGGGATTCCAGTGCTTGCCTATCTAGAAATCGATCCGGTCGTCAAAGGACTGAACAAGGTTTTCTCAAGTGTTGACAAAGTAATGAGTAACCTTTCTCTCGTTTCATCTGGCGGTACTCATGCTGCGTCCAATATGTTCAATGGAGCTGGATTCGCACAGTATATTATTATCGGCTGTTTTGTACTCATCTTTACCACATGGGCTCTCCGTGCGGTGGAATACGTGGTGTTTAAACTAAAACTATGAACATAAATGAAATTGAGACCTTAGTTGAACTCGTTGCTGCATCCGAAATCCGGGAGATAGTTCTACGGAATCAAGATAGGAAACTCACGATCCGTAAACCTTCTAAGCAAGTTTTGCCTAGCCCAAAGCCATCTGCTGGACGCAAGCAAAAGGCAATAGCTACCGCTGGACCTGCCGGAAACACAAAGTCCGTCGCAGTTGAACAAGAACCTCGAATTTTGTCTCCGATGGTTGGGCTCTTTCGTCACGCCGAACCTCCTGTGGGAGTTGGGACTACAATAAAACAGGGGTCCATCGTGGGGGTTATTGAATCCATGAAACTGATGAATGACGTTCGCTCCGAATATGACGGCGTGGTCACAGAGATACTTGTCGAAAGCGGAATGCCGGTAGAGTATGGATCACCTCTATTCGCGGTAGATAACGCTTAGTTTTGGGGGGCCATACAATGCAACTGAAAAACCAACCGCGCGGATTTTCTCTGGTGGAACTGCTTGTTGTTATCGCTATTATTGGCGTACTGGC
>CAISOI010000137.1 GCA_903886985.1 uncultured Chthonomonas sp. | reverse complement strand
AGGTAATTATTGACGGCACGGCCTACAGCATGCAGCCGGTAGCCTCATCTGGTACCAATTACGCGGCTGGCGTAACCTATCAATTCACTTATAGGTTCGCAAGTGGGAACACACATACGTATAGCTTCATTTCGGAAGATACCGTTAGCCCAGGATACGTCGCAAAGTATCCGGTAAATGGAACCTCTGTAACGGGTCCTTCCATTAATGTACCGGTCTTCCTACAGCCAACTTTCGTACCGAACCCAGGCGTAATTGGTCAGCCGGTGACTTTCACAAGTCAGTTGGTAACCAATACACCTCTTGGAACTGCTATTGCAATTCAATTGGTACGTCCTGATGGTTCAGGAGTAAATGATAGCGCTCAGACCAACCCTGTAGATGGTAGCTTCCAATACACATTCACACCGACCCAAACCGGTGATTGGAAAATACGATTGTCGTATGGTGGTAGTACTGGTATCTATGATCCACTGACTTCGGAGTTCCCGTTCTCAGTATCCGGATACAAACTGCCGCAAACAGGTCTAATTTGGGACTTTATCTCAATTCCATTGATACCTGTTACGCCAGATCCTGCAACAACCTTCGGGGTTACAATGCCGAATTCAACAACCTCGGTTGCTGTGACGGTTCTTAACCTGAATCGATGGGTTCTTGATGGATTAGGCGGAGGCAGATATGCCAGCCTTAACTCTGATGCTTCCTTCCCAGCACTAGCTGGTGGTCAAGGCTTCTGGGTTTACCCGACGCAGCCAGTGGACATTAACCCACGTGGCAAGCTATGGGATCAAACTCAGCCATACACCATCACCTTGGGTACTGGTTGGAACATGATCGGTTCAGTCTACTTGAACGACATCAACTGGAGTGCAGTCAAGGTCATAGCGGGTGCTCAAACGCTTGCAATTACCGATGCTGGTGCTTATGTCAGACCCATTGCATGGGGCTTCGATCCAATCAGCAACTCATATGTGTCGGTTTCCGCTCCAAATGGAGTATTGAAATCAGGACGTGGGTATTGGGTTAAGGCGTTGGCTCCGGTTCAATTGACTATGAACCCGCCTGGTGTGCGAAGTGTTTCGATCACGAAAGACGTCGTAGTTACCGAGAATAGTCTTCAAGTTGCAGTACGCAGTGGAAACGTCGGCGAAACACAGAACTTCATTCCTCTCTCTGGAATGGATGCTTCTAGAATTTCTATGATGGAAAAACCACCGTACATGAAGAACTATGTGAGCGTTCATTATATTCCTGCGAAGAGCGTTCAATTGCCAGCAAATAGCCGTGCAGTTGCCGCCAATGCAAATGTGACCGCCTTTGAAGTCCTGACAGATAAGGCCAATGCAGATGTTGTTGTTCAGTTCCCGAATGCCGCAACTTTGGGACGCAAGAACAATGTTACTGTCGTTGATCTGGCCAATGGTCAAACAAAGTCTATTGGTACTACTGCTGCTATAACGTTCAATACTGGCGATAATAAGAGCGCACGACAGTTCGCCGTTATCATGCAACCAGTTACGGCAGCTGATAGACTGGTAATCACAGATCTTCGAGTTACAGGTGGTAATGGTGGCCGGGGTGTTGGAGCAATGTCCTTTGCATTCAACATAACTGGTCAAGCAACAGTGAAGTCACAAATTGTAGGTTCAGCTGGAAGTGTTATTCGTGACCTTGACAGTGGAAAATCTGTCACGAGAGGTATCAATAACCTGAACTGGGATGGTAAGGATGCACATGGTGTATCAGTACCTGCTGGTTCATACTTGCTGAAGTTGACAGCTACAGACGATAAAAATAATGCGGCTACGCAGACACTCCAGGTAATTCTGGTTAGATAAGCAAGCCCTTCGGTGGGATCAGTCAGCGCCGACTGATCCTACCTATCTTAGGAGGAATCTCAATTATAATGAGAAAGTTTCAGATGCAGCGGGTAGGAATGATTTCCCTGGCATCTGCAATGGGTGTCATGTTGGTTCCATTGCTCTCTGCTACCGCATTGGCCGGTCCTGTGAATGACGAATCCGTCAATCTCGCTCAGGCACTTAAGAAGACAGTATTAGTTTTTCCGTTCGACATGCCTGCTACTGTTCCTAATCGTTTGGAAGTTCAGCAACTTCTGTCCGACATGGCACTTTCACGGTTGTTGGCGGCAAATTCATACTCGGTTGTTCTTTTCAACAAGAACCTTCCGACAGTGGCTCGCTTGCACATCGATCAACAGTTGACGGACTCAGACATTTCCGAACCGTATACTGAGGGTAGCAGCAAGGCTACAAAGATTGGCAAATTGGTTGGCTATGATGTAGCGTTTCTTGGCTCCATCGCAGATTACCAATACGATGAAGCCGGTAAAGTTGTTACACTTGTTGTGTCTGGTCAACTAGTTGACGTCAAGACTGGTAAGTTTGTAACCACGCCTGTAACTTTGACTGCATCCAGTAGTAAGGGAAGTAGCGCAAAAGAGCCCGGTTTGGCTCTAGAGGCAGGTCGCAAGGCTGGTGAACAGTTGCTTCAAAAGCTGATTCCGATTTCTGGTGGCGCAATAGTCCCGGCAAAGGTGGTTTCAACACCTGTAACTACGGAGAAGAAGAAGAAGAAGGGCAATGACCTACTTTGGGGGCTTCTTGCAGTGGGTTTAGGTCTGGGTATTGGCATTGCTGGTAGTGGTAAAAGTGGCGGTGGCGGTGGCGGCTCTGATAGTCCTCCAGCCCACCCGTAGTCTCTATATTCGAACATTGTCGGGGAACGTGATCAGCGTTCCCCGTACAGTTTGGT
>CAISOI010000136.1 GCA_903886985.1 uncultured Chthonomonas sp. | reverse complement strand
CTACTTCGTTCTTTCATTCAATATCAAATCTAGGGCATGGGCGACTTTATCACAGTCCTGTTCACTAACCACAAGTGGAGGGACTAGTCGAATAACGTTGTCTCCAATAGCATTTGCGACTATCCCCAGTGCTAAAAGTCTATCCAGAACTCCCACAGCGATTGGTACTTTAAACTCAACACCTATCATCAGTCCAGCACCCCGTACCTCTTGGATTATTGTCGGGTATCGGCTCTGCAACTCATGTAATTGCACCATAAAGAGTGCTCCAACTCTGCCGGCATGGTCAATGAGATTTTCTGCTTCCATGACGTCAAGGACTGCCAATGCTGCGGCGCACGCCAGAGGCTGACCGCCAAACGTCGAACCATGATCGCCGGGAACCAGCGTTGTTCCGGCATCTCCGCTTGCCAAACAAACACCCATCGGCATTCCATCGGCAATGCTCTTTGCTAAAGTAACGATGTCACCTGTCACTCCCATTCCTTGTGAAGCAAGAAAATGCCCCGTTCGTCCCAATCCGCATTGAACTTCGTCCAAGATTAAGAGGAGATGGTTCTCGTCACAAAGTTCACGAATCTGTTTTAGAAATTCAACAGGAACGGGTTTTACGCCACTTTCTCCCTGTATGGGCTCAATCATGATCGCTGCGGTTTGGGGACCAATTGTATTCTTGAGCTCTTCTAAGTCGCCAACGTGGCAATATTTAAAGCCTGCTGGGAGTGGAGCAAATGCCTCTTGATACTTTGGTTGAGCCGTCGCAGTGACAGTCGCGAGAGTTCTCCCATGGAACGAGCCATAAAATGTGATGATCTCAAAACAATCTCTCCCTTTATGCCGTTTAGCCCATTTTCGGGCAATTTTGATTGCACACTCATTTGCTTCCGCTCCAGAGTTGCAGAAAAACGCTCTTTCCATTCCAGTAAGGTATGCGAGACGCTTTGCAAGTTCTGGTTGCAATTCGTTATAAAAGAGATTACTGACATGCATGAGCTTCGACGCTTGACCTGAAATAGCCTCAGCAACGGTCGGGTGACAATGCCCCACGCCGCAGACTGCTATGCCAGCAAGAAAATCAAGATATTCCTTACCGTTGACATCCCAGAGTTTGGCGCCTTTGCCCTGCACAAAACAGATTGGACGACGTGTGTAGTTCTGCATTACGAACTGTCTGTCGGTCGCTTGAATCTGTTCGAGCACGGAAGTGTTGTCCAAAATATCGGTTGTCATTTACTTTTTCCCTTGTTTCGTTGTTGCTCTGCGGCTTGTCAGTCACAGGATGACATAGTGAGTTCACCGTGTGAGCGCGGTCATCTACTGATCATAGTTCCAATGCCGGTGTTGGTGAATACTTCAATTAAGATGGCGTGGGGCAATCGGCCATCAATCATGTGTGCGCGTTCAACCCCACCATCAATTGCTGTTATACAGGCTTCAACTTTTGGAATCATCCCTTTTTCTGCTACTCCGGTATCCAGCAGTGACTGTGCCTTCACAATATCCATTTCGCTGATCAGGGACGACTTATCCGAAAAGTTAGAATATAATCCCTCAACATCGGTAAGCATAATCAATTTGACAGCCTTCACCTCTGCAGCAATTGCACCCGCTGCGTGATCAGCATTGACGTTATAGCTCTCGCCATCTTCGCCTATGGCAACGGAAGAGATTACAGGGATGTATCCTTGATCGACCAAAAGCGTCAGTAGGTCCGCATTGATCTGGGTAATTTCCCCAACAAATCCGAGGTCACCGCTCTCTGATTCCATCTTTCTTGCAACAATGAGATTTGCGTCCTTGCCACTTAAGCCGACCGCTTTAGCTCCTTGTTGATTGAGCCTTGAAACAATTCCCTTGTTGGTTTTTCCGGTGAGTGCCATTTCGACAATTTCCATGGTTGCAGCATCCGTGACTCTCAGGCCACCAATAAATGTCGGTTCATGTCCCATCTGTTTCATGAGCGAGCTTATCTCTGGTCCGCCGCCATGCACGAGTATTGGGCGAATTCCCACATAATGCAGGAGAGCGATATCCTGCATCACTTGCTCTTTCAGGGTGTCATCGATCATGGCGTTTCCACCATACTTTACGACAATAGTCTTTCCATAGAATTGACGTAAGTAGGGAAGTGCCTCGATGAGAACTTGTGGTGTTCCTTGTATGCCGTCGTCAGCTGCAATATGTGAATTCGGGTGTGTTGTCATTGTTATGTCAGTCCTAATAGTTGTAACGTTCTGTCAAATTCAAGTGTGGTATTCCGCGTTTATCTTTACATAGTCGTATGAGAAATCACAGGTATAGAACGTGACATTGTGCCCTCCGGCATTCAGTTCGACGGTCAATTCTACCGTCGCTTGATTGAGATACTTACTCGCTTCTTCTGGATCAAAATTTACTACAATACCGGCCTTGAAAACTTGAATGCCGCCGAGGAAGACATCCACAAGATTGAAATCAAAGGGAATATTTGCACGACCGGCCGCCATCATAATCCGACCCCAATTTGGGTCGTTTCCATAGAGCGCGGTCTTTACCAGTGGGCTCTCGGCAATTGTTCGAGCAATCTTGTCGGCATCTGATTCTGACTTTGCCCCATTCACATTTACTTTAACCAATTTGGTTGCACCTTCGCCATCGCGGGCAACCGCCTTAGCAAGATGCAGACATATATGTTCTAATGCCGAAGTGAAGTCGACTAGTGCCTCGGGGGTATTTATTTTGGTTCTTGACTTACCATTTGCCAGCACAATCACCATATCGTTGGTGCTTGTATCGCCATCTACAGTCATTCGGTTAAACGTAGTTCTTACTGCCCCAGAAAGAGCAATTTGCAAGTCCCTTGCGGAAATTTCTACGTCGGTCGTGATAAAACAGAGCATAGTAGCCATATTTGGGGCAATCATGCCGGATCCCTTGCAGCAGCCCCCAATTTTGAATGTTCCTGACACGTGATCAGATAAAAATTCAGAGCCGATCAATTTTGGGACCAAATCCGTCGTCATCATGGCGCGCGCAACCTGCATATCGATCTCTGCGCCGTGTCCCATGGCGGCGGGTAACGACACAATAGCGTCTGTAACGATCTTCATTGGCATTGGGTGACCGATAATTCCGGTTTGAGCGATGATCATCTGATCGTGAGGAATACCGATTGCGTTTGCCGCGGCAACAGCCATGGTGTTTGCATCAATGTCGCCCTGTGTTCCGTTGCATGCATTAGCATTGCCAGCATTACAAATGATTGCCTGTGCCATTCCCCCGCGAGTCACTGTACTTGAGTAGGTGACCGAAGCTGCCTTTACCTGGTTGGTAGTGAATACTCCTGCGACCGCGCTTGGAACTTCAGCCAATATCAGAGAGATGTCGTCACCTGCCGTCTTCAACCCTGACCTAATGGCACCAGCAGAAAATCCTTCCGCAAAGGTGAGCCCTCTATCCAAATGATCTGTAATCTGTAACAATCTATTCTCCAACCGACCTTTTAACTTATTAGACTAAATGAGTTCATCTTTACCACTTTTTGCCCTGAGCATTCAGATATTCAGGAGTACGCATTAATCTTTCAACCTGTCTCGTGGCAAGCTCATGATAATACGAAGTGACTGCTAGCCACTCCTTTGCCGTCAAAGGACCAAACTGATCGTGCTCGGCAGTACCTTCTCCCAAAACCGGAGTCATCCCGATTGCCATTAAATTCCGGCTAGAGTGTTCGTGCAAAAGGCGAGCATCGGTCAAGCTTTTTGCCTCTAACTCCAATTGTCTACCAGTTCTCAACGATGGCGAAGGTCGATTGTTGCGTATAGAATCAATCTTTGCAGCCACGCTGTAATTTAATCCCGCCAAATTAATGGTTTCTTGGATCAAACTTGTGCCTTGCGCGGTTTCGATTTTCGCCGATTCCTCGGAGGATCCTGATATCAAGTTGCCAAATCGCTGAGCTTCTTCATAAGCACCGCTCAATACCTGCTCCCAGGAGAGGGTCTTCACCTTTTTGACCAGAACTGTTCTCAGAATTTTGCGATTAAACCACGTATCCAAACCCATTTGCTTGCACCTATGGCCAAATGCCTGGCATCGTCAAGCCTGTTGTTTCGTCATATCCAAACATAATGTTCATGTTCTGAATTGCCTGTCCCACCATGCCTTTACCAAGATTGTCTATGACAGAAAAAACAGTTAACCTCTCCGTCCGTGGATCTACCACGACACTTATCTGACACAAATTGGATCCCGAAGCATTTTTGGATGCCGGAAGATCCTTGGAGACGTCGACAAATGGTTCGTCTTTATAAAATTCAGTGTATATGTCCAAAATGTCATCCGTGGTTTTCGAACCATTAAGATTTGCATAAGCACTTACAAGGATCCCACGTGTCAT
>CAISOI010000135.1 GCA_903886985.1 uncultured Chthonomonas sp. | reverse complement strand
TATCGAACGGTCCTAATGCAATCCAGTGTGGATGCAGTGTTAATCGCAACCCCAGAGCACTGGCATGCAATTCCTATCATCGACGCTTGCAAGGCAAAAAAGGACGTTTATTGTGAGAAACCGTTGACGTTAACCCTCGCAGAAGGAAAGCGCTGTATCGACGCCGTCCGAAAGCACAATCGTGTCTTCCAAACAGGTAGTCAGCAGCGCTCTAACGTCTTTGGTCAGTTCCGTCAAGCTGTCGAGTTTTTGCGAAGCGGACGCATTGGAACAATTAAGTCAGTAACCGTCGGAGTTGGGGCGCCTAGCAAATGGTGTGACCTACCTGAAGAAGATATGGAAAAAGGATTAGATTGGAACATGTGGCTTGGACCTGCACCCACTCGAGCCTACAATTCTATTCTCAGTCCTCGGGGCAAACACAATCATTTTCCACAATGGCGGAGCTATAGAGAATATGCGGGCGGCGCGCACTCAGATATGGGAGCGCACCACTATGATATCGCTCAGTGGGCGCTGGGAATGGACGAGTCTGGCCCCGTGGAGATCATCCCTCCTTCGGACCCTAAAGCTGAAATCGGTGTCAAATACCGATATGCAAATGGAGTTGAGATGACACATGGAGGTCCAAGTGGCTGCACATTTACCGGGACCAACGGAACTCTCTACATTGATCGCGGGGAACTCAAGTCGGATCATCCTGATGCCATTAAGGAACCGCTGAGTGATAAAGAAGTTCACTTACCAATCTCACCTGGTCATCATCGCAACTGGATCGACTGTATAAAGTCACGTCAGAAATGCTTGGCTGATGTTGAGATAGGTGCTCGTACAGTGGCTGTTGTTCAACTTGGAAATCTCGCTTACTGGAATCATGAAACCATCAAATGGGATCCCAAAGCGTGGAATTTCACCGGACGAACGGGCAACGTTAAGTGGCTGGACCGTGAACGTAGATGGGCATTACCAAAGGTCTGATGAGCGAACCATCCGATATCAAAGAGACAGGAAGAGTCGAGGCATTCAGCGACGGCGTTTTTGCAATTGCAATGACTCTTCTTGTATTAGAACTACATGCACCTAAGGATTCTGAAATCCAACAAGCGGGAAATCTCGCCGTCGCAATTTTGCAGATGTGGCCATCGTTCATTGCGTTTGTGTTGGGTTTTAGCTTTGTTCTGGTGGGATGGATTAATCATCATCGCGTGTTTACCCACATTCGGAGAGTGGATGGAGCATTTTTATTGTTGAACGGAATGCTCCTCATGCTCTTCACGTTGGTCCCCTATCCGATTGCCGTGCTTGCAACCCACATAAATGGCCCTGATGCGAAAACCGCAATTGTGCTCTATTCAACGTTTAGTT
Source organism: uncultured Chthonomonas sp. (assembly GCA_903886985.1). Lineage (GTDB taxonomy): Bacteria > Armatimonadota > Chthonomonadetes > Chthonomonadales > CAJBBX01 > CAISOI01. Next base: position 2,909 of record CAISOI010000135.1, on the reverse strand, counting down.
TATTGGTTGCAATTGGGTATCAATGTGTTTGGCGGTACGCAAGTCATAACGGTCGTCTGCTACGGAGGGATATGGACAAAGCTCAGGTCCAAGCAATAACCCGTCAATATTCCGTCGTCTTCCCCATCTTTGTTGTGGGTTTCGCGCTCTCCTTCCTTTTCCCCTACGTGGGACTTTCCATAATGGCTGGTCTGATCCTGTTTTTCGCAGCGCGTGGTTTCTCAACCGCTCATCGAGTGTCATAAATGGATGAACGCTAGGAGTACAAATTGCTTGAATCTAATAATAACCGGACGTTACCAAAGATGATCCAGCTTATGGCGATCTGCGTTTTAGCACTTGGGCTATTGCAAACTCATTCAAATGGTCAAAGCAAATCAGTGGAGGAGTTGCGCGTTGAAGTTCGGGAAAATCTTAACACACACATTTTGAAGCCGTGGTTTCCAAGTTCTGTCGATTTGCAAGGAGGTGGTTTCTTCGAATCATTCAACAATGAGTGGAAGCCGACTGGAAACGAACATATCCGTTCGATCGTTTATCAATCACGACTGACGTGGGTAGCAGCCAGTATGGTCAACAACAAGGACACCGGGGTGTCTGACGATCAAATGTTCAGGAAAGCATGTCGTCATGGCATAAGTGCACTAAAAAGCTTGATGTGGGATATGGGTCAAGGTGGATTTTTTTGGCAGGTGAAGATAGACCAGGTAGGTCACGCAACTCCAACCACGTTTGACAAACACGCATATGGGAATTCCTTTGGAATTTACGCCTCAGCAAGTGCATATGGTGCCACAAAGGATCCTCAGGCGCTCAAATTAGCATTAGATGGCTTCCACTGGCTGGATAAACATGCGCATGACAATATCAATGGGGGCTATTACGAAGCGCTTACCCGTGCGGGTAAACCTATAATAACTCGTTCTGGCAACGGGCGCGACAATATAGGAACCAAATTTGGATACAAATCGATGAACAGTCATATCCACCTGTTGGAAGCATTTACAGAGTTGTACAAAGTTCATCCAAATAGGGAAGTTCGCGTTCGATTACTGGAACTCTTCAAAATTGTCCGTGATAAGGTCTATGTTGACCCCGGATGTCTGCATCTCTATTTCAACCCAAATTGGCGCCCTATCCCTGATGGAGACTCTTTTGGGCACGATATCGAAACCGCTTACTTACTTGTCGATGCAGCTGAAGTACTCGGTATGCAACGAGATGCTGCGACTTGGCGAGCTGCTAAGAACCTGGTGGACCATGCACTCGAAGTAGGTTGGGACACAAAGAACGGTGGATTTTATGATTATGGTACAGCATTCGGTCCTGCATCTAAGTTAGAAAAAGTATGGTGGACGCAAGCTGAAGGACTAAATGCATTGCTACTGATCCATTTGCATAACGGGGGGAGCACTTCGAAATATTGGAGGGCCTTTCTACAACAGTGGAATTTTATTCAGATGTACCAAGTGGACAATAAGTTTGGTGGGTGGTATTCAACCGTGTCTCCCGAATTAGTTGCACAGGCGGATCAGAACAAAAGTGATCAATGGAAAGATCCATATCATCAAGGGCGGGCACTAATGAATGTATTGAGAATGCTGAAGTCATTAAATAAGGGAGATACTAATGAATAAGATCAATCGAAGAGAGTTCGTGGCGTCGGCAACGGCAATAGCGCTCAGCCCAGAATTGCTGTCGATCAATCCCAAAATCCAACAACGGCTTCTGGGCAAAACTGGAAAGCGAGTCTCAATTCTTGGCATGGGAGGTGGAAGTCAGTTCCTCAACGCCACGAAGAATGATGACGAAGTTGTAGAGTTATTAAACACTGCCCTTGAAGGAGGCATTACCTACTTTGATTGTGCATTCGGATATGGAAATGGCGAGAGCTTGCGAAGATACGGACTTGTGTTAGGAACTCGACGCAAAGAAGTTGTGCTGACTTCTAAGACCTATCAACGTAATAGGGATGCCGCACTCAAAGAGTTTGAGATAAGTCTGAAGAATCTCAAGACCGATCACCTCGATATTTTTCAAATTCACGACATCAAACCTGATGAAGATTCCGAAAAGATTCTCGCAAAGGACGGTGTGTACCGCGCGATGTTGGAGCTCAAGGAACAAAAGGTAATCCATGCCATTGGAATCACAGGGCACGCTTCCGCCGTAAAGCTTCGGGAATTGATCGAAAAGATGGAGGGATTGGATACTCTCTTGTGTCCGGTCAACCCTCAGAAAGATAGTCGCCACTACATCACTGAGCATCAGGATAACAATCCCCAAGGACATTTCAAAGAAGACCTGATCCCCTATGCCAAATCCCGCGGAATGGGTGTCATCGCGATGAAAACCACTGCCCAGGGACAATTGATTGGTCAAGGTGTTGGCAAGGCTTCTGTCCGGGATTTGATACGATTTGCCATCAGTGATAAAAATATAAGTGTAGCGATTGTCGGACCGGGTGGTTTGTCAAACTTAAAGCAGAATCTTGAAACGGCGCAGAACTTCCAGCCAATGTCTGCAGAACAAAGCAATAGTCTTGTTGCTGCTGTCTCAGTTCCGTCTAGACAATTGACTTATCAATTGCCGATGTACCGAGATAGTTAACATTCCTAACAAAAAAGCCTCGATCAGTATGATCGAGGCTTTTACAGTGCGGAGAAGGCGGGATTCGAACCCGCGTGGCTCATCACCTACTCGTTTTCAAGACGAGCTCCATAAACCGCTCGGACACCTCTCCACAGACCAACTACCGAACTGCAATAGTATATCTCAAGGGTCGCCTTCCGTCAAATGGGGTAGAATCAAAGTCCGTTTGAAAGGTTGGTTTTAGTAATGTCCAATAATTTACGCCCTCTTCCACCAGTTGGGGAGAATGTCACTCGTCTCATTCCCTATTCGCCCGG
>CAISOI010000134.1 GCA_903886985.1 uncultured Chthonomonas sp. | reverse complement strand
CTCCCAATTCCTCGTTCTTCTTCCAAACTGCTCACCAAATGAACTGCTATTTGTGACTTCGATCTGACCTCACTCGACAGAGAATCGGGAATACACGGTGGCGTACGACCCGCCGGGGTAGGGCTGATAAGACACAAAAATTTGGATTCATTAATGAACAGTTAATGTTCATACTATAACCTTTAAGGTAGATAGTCAATCATTGAAATTGACCATTTAACACTAGACATCCAAATTACCATCAGCGGGCATTTACGACGGTTTCCAAATATGCAAAGGATTGATTAATTTTCCTAATATGGATTGGTCGGTTGCCCTCAGTGATCCATTTTTTACCCATTTAGACCAGCAGTAGTCTGGATTTTGGGCATTCTAATGGTTCGGCCAGGCAATTTGTTCATATTTGTCCATTTTAAGAGCAAAAGACCGTGATGCAGATGGAGGTTCATTGTTTTATACCATAGCTCTGAGCAGATTTTGTGGCGAAGAAGTCAAAGCTGCCGATTCTTATGTCGCATAGTTATTTTCGATTTGTGCGGGGGGTCACCTATTTGGTATGGCTATAAGCAGTAATTACTACCCGAGCCATCGTAATAATTCATCACGTTGTTGCCAATTTTCAGAGCCATTGCATTCGGGGCACAGAGTTTTTCAGACGACAACATAGTTTTTGCATGAACGGATCTGCATAATTGCAGGTTTATTGACTGTTACTCATCTTCTAAGGAGATAGAATTGTACATGAAAAACCCTCAATTGTTGCAATGCAAGTGAGCCGTAGTCGGTGGTGTCGCTTACGACGGAGGCATGCCTGCAAAGCCCCAAATACCTGTTCGGAGCAAGTGGAAGATACTTCGCTCCCTAAACTGTCCGCATGGACGGTAGGCATAGTCCAAAGCTAATGAAGCAATCAGTGCATCTGACCCTGCCGCGTATTAGCCCTTTGGGTAGCTGTACTTTTACAATAAATTTGTTTGCACTGAAATCGAGAAAACGTCCAAAATTAAGGCGCGCTGCAATACTGCAATCCAAGTTTCATATTGATCACACATTTGAAATCGGATATTTTGTCCGAATTTCCGAAACAAGAATTAAGGAGATTTTACAATGGATTATAAGGCAAAATTAGTAAGTCTGACTTTTGCGGCAGCATTTACTGCCATCTTCACAGCACAATCACCTACCGCGACAGCACAGACAATCGGAATTAATTTTGGGGCAACGACTGGCACTAAGAGCATGACCGCCACGGATCAACCAGGAGTAATAGCGGGGGCGAACTGGAATAATTTTAGCGCGAGCTCCGGAAGTCTTCTGTCATTGATCGATTCAACCGGTTCTGCATCAACCGCAAAGCTAACTTTTAATTCAGCAGGAGTATATCCTGGACCAGCCATCACGAATACTTCCAATGCGGCGACGAATAAAATGTACAGCGGATGTTTGGTTGGTGATAACGTTGTTAGTGAAATCTCTATCAGTGTCACCAACATTCCATTTGCATTATATGACGTTTACGTCTACTCTACTCTCGATTTTGGTCAGCCGGGCGATGAAATTTCCATATCGGACGGGACAACTACCTATTATTCTGCCGGTGGTTCTGGTCCGTCGTTACCGACAAGTCTCCTACAAACAATCAGTACCAGCATTGGAAGCCCTACTGTTGGTGATGGGCAGTACCAGATATTCTCCGATAAATCTTCGTCATCGGTTACGATAAATACCGGTCTTTCTCAACACAATAACTATAGTAGCGATGTCTATGGTATTCAGATTGTCAGCAAATCCGCATCTGTGCCCGAACCCGGTTCACTTGCCTTAGCATTTGGAGGACTGACTATGGGCGGTTTCATTGCGTTGCGACGCCATAAGACAAATGTAAATCGGACACGATAGAGTCGCTTTTAAACTATGTTGTAGACAAATCCTGATGACTCTCCCCGCCAAATTTAATTTGGCGGGGATTGTCATTCCACGGGAAGGATGAATATACGTGGTCCCCAATTGCCTTTCGATTAGAAATTCCAGCGTGAATTCAGGAACCATTCCGTTACTTTGCACTCTCAACTCTGTCAAAAGGCGATCCCATTGTCCATATGACCAATCCCTTGCTTCGAAAGAGTAAATTTCCGAATTACATCATGGTCGATATCCACTGGATACCAGCCTTCGACGTCGACCGTTTTATCTTCGAGGTCTTTGTAAACCTCAAAAAAGTGAACAATCTCCTTTCCTCGGTGCTCACTGATATCAGTCAGGCGACGGACCTGTTCGTATCGAGGATCATTTGCGAAAACGCACAACACTTTGTCATCTGGACCTTTGTCGTCGTACATTTTGAGTACACCAACTGGACGCGCATTCACCACAGTTCCCATGGGGACGGGGTGGTTGCAGAGGACGAGGGAATCTATTGCGTCCCCATCAAGATAGAGGGTGTTCGGAATAAATCCATAGTTATAGGGATAGTAAAGCGGTGAAAAAAGGGTTCTATCGAGGTTGAAAACGCCCCATCGCGTGTCGTACTCCATTCTCTGTGAGCTGCCCTGGGGAATCTCAATGACAACATTCACTTCGTAGGGTGAATTGTCGCCAACTGGTAACTCATGAAGTTTCATTGTTGGTCTCTTCGGCGCGGAATGAACGTGCGCATTCTTTCGGTACAATTGGTGTCAGATTTACTCAATTTCAGCACTTGAAGGTGAAACAAAAGCCGGATCTGGCAGACCTTCATTGCTGTCAAAATTGAAGGGTCTCCCCGTTCGCTTTACGGCAAACTCAATCAGGTCCTTAAACAGTGGATGCGCTCTATTTGGTCTGGACTTAAATTCCGGGTGGAACGGCGTCGCAATAAGGAATGGATGTGACGAGTTTGCTGAAAGATCCTAATATCCGTGCAGCATTGGATCGATTGAAGAATGATCCAGCGGTGGCGGGAGTTGTGCCGCGGATATCTGCCGAATGGAGAGAGGTGGAAGAGAGCGTGAAAGCGATGCGGTAACCGCATCGACAAAAGACAATCAATTAGCAAACGGCAGCATGTCCAGTGGATATGCTGCCGTTCAACATTATTAAAGTACCAACACGATCAATTAATTGCACAAAGATGGGATTATCCCACGGGTGCCTGTTCAAACTGTCGTTTCAGGGCGCCTTCCAGCATGGTTATTCCGGCGTCGCCTGCTGCGCGGCTGCGAAGATTGCCCTCTCGGTCAAAAAGGAAGTAGGCGGGAACGTAGCTATTTTGAAAAGCTTCTGTAATAGTATGTTCGTTGTCGACTGCCAGCGGCTCATCAATTCCCATTTTTTCCGCGTCGTGTTTCACGCGATTAATATCGAGATCGGCTTCCTGTCGAGGTAGATGGATCGCGACAACCTTTAGACCCTGCGGTCCAAACTCTTCTTTCCATTTTCGAATGGCGGGCATATTTTCGTGGCAAATGTGGCAGCTCACCGCCCAGAAATGGATCAATGTGGGAGAACCAATCAGTTCTTCGCGAGTTGTCTCTGTCGTTAACCACTCGGTGGCCCCGACTAATTCCGGCATCGGAGTGCCTGTGCGCATCGGCATTGTTATAATCCTTAAAATAAACTGTTCTGTGAAAAAAACGCCGGAACAGCGAGCAATATCTCGCATTATTCCGGCGTTTCGAGAACTTGAAATTAGACGTTCAAGAGCTTTTTGCCCGGCTTCCAATCTGCGGGGCAAAGTCCGCCGGTTTGAAGACCTTCGAGCACTCGGAGAGTTTCGTCAACGCTGCGGCCAATGTTCAAGTTGTTGACGACTGCATATTGAAGAACTCCACTAGGATCTATGATGAAGAGACCGCGCAAAGCGATACCGGCTTCTTCGACCAATACACCGTAGTCACGTGCGACTTGCTTGGTAATATCGGATGCAAGTGGGTATGCGGTGCCTTGAATGCCATTTTGGTCACGAGGAGTATTCAACCATGCTCGATGCGAGAAGACTGAGTCGATGGAGACACCTAGAACTTCGGCGCCGATGGAGGTGAAATCTTCGATGCGATCGGATAGAGCGGTGATTTCTGTCGGGCAAACAAACGTGAAATCGAGTGGGTAGAAGAACAGAACAAGCCATTTACCTGCGTAGTCGGCAAGGGATGCTGTGGAACTTAACTTTTCTAGGTCGGCCGTGGTCTTCATTTTGAAATCGGGAGCTGGTTTACCAACCTTTGCCTTGGAGACATACGTTACTGATTCGGACATTAGTGATTGAGACCTTTCTTATTGCGAATTATTATCGTTAGAAGTTGCAGCTTACCCACAACTACTTGAGTTTTGGGGCACTTTTAACAAGAATTTGAAAATTCCTGTCAATTCTGTTGATGCGCTTTAGTTCGGCAGTTCGGGCAAAGACCGCGCCACTCGAGCCTCAGCTCATTTAACGTAAATCCAGTCCAACGTTCTACTTCTGACCTTGCTTGATCTGAAACCATATCAGGAATATCGGTGATCTGTCCACAATGTGTGCAGATAGCATGGTGATGGTCATCTTCAACAATGTCATACCGATTTGCTCCATGCTCTGTCGGAATGGTGCGAATAGCGCCCTCTTCTGAAAGTGCACTCAGCAGCCGGTAGACTGTCGCAAGGCTGCAGTTTGGCAATTCCCTAAGCACGTCCACGTGCAGCATTTCTGCGGTTGGATGCTGTTTGCTCGTTCGCAGCAGGCTCATAAGGGTAGCGCGTTGTTTTGTTTGTCTGGTCATTTACTTGTAACCTTACGACATTGTAATGATAATCGTTACCAATAAGATGGCATGAGCGGTCAATATTGTCAAGATATTTGCAAAGCGTGAGGAGACAGATGTGGGCAATCGCGTGATTGGGAGTCAATTTGAGGAGTTTGTTGAATTGTTGACCGCACGCAGAAGTTGATCTGGATCTGATTCTGCGGACCCTCTAATGGGACGCAACAGAGTGTCCGCTTCTGGATTGCCATCTGATGCACGTAATAGGAGGTTACTTTGTGCTTCAAGAGCCGCTGACTCTTCGATGCTTTTTACTGCCTTCTCCGCTATCAAAATGGTATCTCTCTCCATATCGGAAATTCCCTGACGATGCCCCCACTCCAGTTTGTCTCCGTATTGCAGGATCACGGGAATAGATTCGACTTTACCAACAACGCAGAGAGCTTCGAGTATGGCTTTATGCGCCATAAAAGCGGAAGAATCCATCAAGGTGTTAGAGAGGTTGCGAGATGTCTCGACGGGCAAACGGTATTTATCGGCTTTGGTAAGAGATGGCAGAATCTTTTGCAATAACTCGATGTATTCCATTTTTTGAATACTGGTGGGGTGATTAATTTTGTCTAACAGAGTTGGAATGATGCCCGTATCTTGAAATTGAACTGAGGCGCAGATTGCCATGTGGTAGAGTCGGGTGCTCATTTCATTTCGGCGACGATTTCGAATTCCAAATGCCAACTGCAGCAAAATGAGGAGAAACGTTACTGAGATTGGCACCAATGTGGCGATCGTTCGCAGGTTTAGGTTAAACATGCCCTGAATGGAGACAGTGATCATACAGACTACGATGAAAAGTGCAATGGAAGTAGTGAGTGACCGTGTTAGTCCTGACCTCGGTTTCAGCTTCTTTTGGGCGACTTTGAGTACCGTTTCCTTTAGCGCCGGAGGAACTGTTTCTGCAGTGAACATAGTTTGAGCGCGGTGTAACGCTTCCAATCGATAATTAGAGATTACTTGCCGTCGATCCGAAAGTGTTTCGATAAGAATAAGGGCATCCCCTTGTTTTTCTTCTTCTTCGTCAGGGCCGCCAGCATATTTCGAAAGATTATTCTGAGAATTAATCAATGGATTAGTTTTCGTCAGCAGATGCGACTCGAAGAAGATAATTTGGATCGGTTTCTGTTGCTGTAACCGGTCTCAGTAGATTTTCGGCGGATGCATGACTCGTGGATGGACGCAAAAGTCTGTCCTTACTGGACTCTTGCCTTTGGCGCTGCTCCAATGTAGTGAGCACGGAATGTGCGGCATCCTTTATTCTTGCAGTGCGACCTCGTTGGGTAACGGTGGTTACGAATGGAATTGCGTGGCTGGTACCAATTTTATCGAGGGCGTCCAGAATCTTCATTACAAGCTGAGTATCGTTGTGAAACAGTGCTCGCGCAAGATTGACAATGGAGGTGGCGCCTAGTATTCCATAGTGCTCGGAACTAACTGTTGGTAATAGTTCGTGCAGTGCCTCGGCCGCTGCCGTTCGAACTCCCAGATTAGTATCCCAGAGGCATTCTGCGAGCGTGCCAAGACTATCCACTGACTTCCATTTTCCAAGCGACCAAATTGCCATTGACTTAACGCTGGTCGAATTTTTGCGGTCCCAATAGACTCTTGCGGGTACAAAAGTTGCGCAAAAGAATGTGAACAGTATCAGGAACATTTGGATCCAGATTATTATCGATGGCTCTCGGAGATAGCTTGAAGTTAGATTAATCCAAATCACGAGAAATGTGGATAAACCCATGGTGATCCAAGCTGTGTTTTTCAGATGTTTCTTTATGATCTGCGAAGTTGGTTGGGATTCTAACACCTGAATTAGGGTCGAGATTGCGGCATCCCGTTGATCGGGAGACATAGTTGCCATACCCAAAACCCATGCTGCAGTTTGGCGTTCGGCGGTGTTTTTGCTGTCGCTTGTTAAAAGGAGGGCTGTCAGTCGAGTCAGAAGGTCGGTGTTCCCGTTATGAATTACGTCCAGGGCAGCCAAACGTGCAGGAGAATTTGGACGTGTTTTTCCTGCGGAGGAAAGTATCACGTCCAAATCATGTTGCGAAATGCGCGGCTCGATTTGATCCGGCATTTTGGTCTACTCCGGTTTAGGGCGCCACTTCCACCATGGCTTTGCTGTCTCTTCTGCCTGCATTTTGATCGCTGCCATGATTGGCGGTGCGAAATCCATGTGGGGTTCTGCAAACGGCAGAGTTTCAACCAATTTGATGGTGCGCTCCATCTCGTCGAAGACTTTGTTGCACATGTAGCAGACAGCAAGATGAGACCGGATTGCTTCGGCGGTCATTGCGTCGAGGTATCCCTCAATCAGATCAGGTAGGCGATCTCGAACGCGGGTGCAGAGCGAGAAGCCTTCTTCATAGGATTCGTATAGTCTTGTTTCTTCCATCTTATTCTATTTCCAATACAGGTCCGAGTCTCTCCCGGAGCATTTCTCTTGCCCGGAAAAGGTGAGTCTTCACCGTGCCGGACGGCAGTGCGAGCTGATCTGCAATTTCTTCAACGCTCATGCCCTGAAGGTGGCGCATTATCACTACGACGCGATATTTCTCTGGAAGGTTCATTACCGCTTTATTTACGATTTGACCGACCGCACCCCGCACAGCAGAGCTCTCCGGGGAGTAGGTTCGTTCATCGGCGGCGGGTTCACGCCCTTCTTCAAGTTCAAAATCCAATGAAAGTGCACCTTTGGAGCGACGCGACCTCAAGAAGTCGATGCAAAGATTGGACGCAATCTTATAGAGCCACGTGAGAAAACTGGCATTTTGTCGGAAGGATGCTAAAGCGCCATAGGCACGGATAAAGGTCTCCTGCACAATGTCGCCCGCGTCTTCCGCATTGTTTAACATGCGATAAGCAAGGTTATAGACTTGCCGCTGATATCGCATTACGAGCGCATTGTAGGCATTTAAGTCGCCATCAACAACGCGCTGTACAAGCGTAGCGTCAGTTAGTTCCATTACGAGAGATGTAATCCTTATCTCCCCCTTACTTATTTATTGTTCTTCTGCATCGGACAACCTCTCAGTTGAACGATGGGTTGAACAAGTAAATTCAAGTACGTGGGATTATTCCTGCAGGTTTCATAGAGTCAAGCGCGAAAAAAATTTCGCACTTAGAGAGTCGTTAAAGTGATTAGATATTCGTCATCGAATACGGTCTGTCCTGCCAGTGCGGTTGAGCCCAACCTCTTCAATCGCCTTTTT
>CAISOI010000133.1 GCA_903886985.1 uncultured Chthonomonas sp. | reverse complement strand
TTTGGTAAGCCAGGGCTGATCCTCCACTCCCCTGAACAGGCGGATGCATTTCTTAATGACCATCGCCCGGAAGCGTATGAGCATCTGGTCGATTCGCTGCTTGCTTCACCGCATTATGGCGAGAGATGGGCCAGAAAGTGGCTCGACTTAGCCCGTTATGCCGACACCAATGGATATGAAAAGGATCGTCAGCGTTCCATCTGGCCCTTTAGAGATTGGGTCATTAATGCGTTCAATTCAGATATGCCATTTTCACAATTCACGATCGAACAGATCGCTGGAGATATGCTCCCGAACGCCACTCCCAGTCAAAAAATTGCGACAGGGTTTCACAGAAACACCATGCTGAACGAAGAAGGCGGGATTGATCCACTGGAGTATCGGTTCTACTCCATGGTTGATCGGGTCTCAACCACAGGGGCAACATGGCTGGGTCTGACAGTGGGATGCGCTCAGTGCCATACGCACAAATTTGATCCGATAACGCAGAAGGACTATTATCGGTTGCTCGCCTGCATGAATAATGCGGATGAGCCGATGTTTGAAATCGAGAAATCTGATATCACCGACCGCAGATCAAAAATACTCGCTGAGGTTAAGACGCGAGAATCGAGTATTTCGGATAAGTTTCCTGCGAAAAATGGATTGTCGTCTTCGAAAGCACTCGCAACTGCATTGGAACAGTGGATCAAAACAAACGAACCAAGAGCGGTGAATTGGCAAGTCGCGCATCCCGCTTCGGCGAAATCCGAAGTACCACTTTTGACTGTACATTCCGACGACTCTGTGTTGGCATCCGGCGACCAGACGAAACGTGACGTCTTTATTATCAAGTTTAAGGATATTCCTACTGGCACTAAGGCCGTAAGGCTGGAAGTTCTACCGGATGATTCGTTGCCCAATCACGGTCCCGGGAGAGTCTACTACGAGGGAGCCGATGGCGATTTCTTCTTGAGTGAGATATCTCTGCTAGAAAACGGCACTAAGGCTAAGTGGGAATCAGCTACCCAAAGTTATAATGGCGGAGGTGGAGCAGTCGCAACAATTGATGGAGACCCACAAACGGGCTGGTCTGTCAATGGTGGACAAGGTAAGCCCCATTCGGCTGTATTCGTGCTTGCTCAGCCTACCCGGTCAAAGGACCTTGAAATCCAACTCCTCTTTGAGCGATATCATGCTGCCAATTTGGGACGATTTCGAATCTCTTTTACCTCTGATTCTCGCAAAATCGAAGCGAGCTTTCCGCCTGCAGTGGATGGGGCGCTGTGCAAAGCTTCCGCGATTCGCACGGATGAGGATAGGCGTACACTCATGAATCACTTTATCTCGGTTGCTCCGGAGTTTGCGAGCGAACGAGATGCAATTAACAAATTGCGCGCCCAAATTCCAACTTTCCCAACCACACTTGTGATGCAGGAAAGGCCCGTGACTAATCCGCGACCGACCTTTGTGCAGCATCGGGGAGAGTGGTTGTCACCAGAAGGTCGCGTGCAGCCTGCAGTCTTACCTATTCTTGGATATGCTCCAGCAGGAAATATGAATAGATTAGAATTTGCAAAATGGTTGGTAAGTCGAAAGAATCCGTTGACTGCCCGAGTGATTGCGAATCGACAGTGGGCAGCCTTTTTCGGAACCGGAATTGTAAAGACGACAGAAGACTTCGGTTATCAGGGAGAGGCACCAAGCAATCAGGTACTTCTGGACAATTTGGCGCTTTATCTTATGAGCAGCAATTGGTCACTTAAGAAGCTCAATCGCCTGATTGTAACTAGCGCCGCGTATCGCCAATCGGATGTGGTAGCACCGAATGCTCGACGAATTGACCCGCAGAACCGAATGATCAGTCGAGGTCCGAGACTGCGCTTGGATGCAGAGTTGGTTCGAGACAATGCTCTGGCGATCAGCGGACTACTGACGGATAAAATTGGTGGACCGAGTGTCTTTCCACCCCAACCGGCGGGAGTTACCAGCGAGGGCACTTATGGGCCCCTTTCTTGGAAAGTAAGTGAGGGCGAAGATAGATACCGACGTGGGTTATACACATTCACGAAGCGTACCGCTCCTTATGCAATGTTTACTACCTTTGATGCAGGTAGCGGCGAGGCTTGCATCGCTCGCAGGGAAGTATCAAATACTCCTTTACAAGCGCTTGCACTTATGAATGACGTTGTGCTTGTTGAGGCATCTCAAAAACTCGGCGAAACAATGGCAAATCAATCGGGAACTATCAAAGAAAAACTCGTTTATCTCTTCCGGCGGTGCGTTACGCGTCCTCCAACTAATTCCGAATTAGAATTGTTGGCGCGCTTTTATGACACACAAAAGGCGAGATTGGTATCGAAAGAGTTAAATGCACAAGAAATAGCCGGTAAGGGAGTTGGTCAGGTGACAGAACGTGCTGCGTGGACTGCACTCTCCCGTAGTCTCTTTAATCTGGATGAAACGGTGACAAAGCCATGAGCGTTAATAATGAACTGAACTTGAGTGAGATATCCGCTGGATTGAAGGTGACCCGTCGGCACTTCTTTAAGGATTGTGGCGTTGGTCTTGGGAAAATAGCACTATCTTCTCTCCTGGCAGATGGTCTGCTTTTCCAAAACGCAATTGCGTCAACCAGTCATCCGCACTATGCTCCAAAGGCGAAACGTGTTATTCATCTGTTTATGGCAGGTGCGCCGAGCCAACTGGATCTATTTGATTATAAGCCGGAACTTACGCGATTGGAAGGCAAACCAATTCCACCGTCGGTTATTAAGGGGCAAAGATACGCCTTTATACGATCAGATGCGGCGGTACTCGGTCCACGATTTAAGTTCGCAAAGCATGGCCAATCAGGAATTGAGTTGTCGGAGGTCTTACCCCATCTGGCGACGATAGTGGACGACATCTGTCTGATAAAATCGGTTACAACGAATCAATTCAACCATGCGCCCGCTCAAATTTTGATGAACACTGGTTTCGGTCAACCGGGTCGACCAAGTATGGGGTCATGGATTACTTACGGTTTGGGATCGGAAGCACAAGATTTGCCAGCTTTTGTTGTCATGTCTACTGGCGCAGGGATATCAGGCGGAGCAGCCAATTGGTCCAGCGGCTTTTTACCGACCGTGAACTGCGGTGTACGATTCCGAAATCAGGGGGACCCCATTTTGGACGTAACAAGTCCTAAAGGCGTCGACAATAGACTACAAAGGGACACGTTAGACTTAGTCGGATCACTTAACCGACAAAGATTCGATGCTGTAGGGGACCCTGAAATTGCTACACGTATCGCCTCTTACGAACTGGCATATCGATTGCAAGCGTCGGCACCAGAACTAATGGACCTCAAGTCAGAATCGGCCGCTACACTCGCTTTGTATGGAGCGGATCCTGCCAAGCCTTCCTTTGCTCGCGCCTGCCTACTGGCTCGGCGAATGATTGAGCGTGGAGTTCGTTACATTAATATTTACCATGAAGGTTGGGACGCGCATTCTGATGTGGCGGGCAACCTTAAGGGTAATTGCGCTGCGACCGACCAAGCTGCAGTCGCACTTATTAAGGACCTTAAACAACGGGGACTATTGGAAGACACACTTGTGATCTGGGGTGGGGAATTCGGGCGCACCCCGATGGTGGAGACCAATACCGCACTGGGGCGAAGCCAAGGGCGAGATCACCATCCGCAAGCATTCACTATGTGGATGGCAGGTGGGGGAGTCAAACCAGGATTATCTTATGGAGCCACGGATGACCTCGGTTTCAACATTGTCCAAAATCCCGTTCACGTTCACGATCTGCAGGCCACTATCTTGCATCTAATGGGTCTGAACCATGAAAAACTCACATATCGTTATGCTGGACGTGATTTCCGATTAACCGATGTTGAGGGTTCGGTTCTGACTGACCTATTGGCATAGATAATTTGTATTTATTTGTCGGTCTGCCCCTTGACGACAAATAACCAGATAAAGGCGTGAGTCAAGACAAGTTGAGTGGCATCATGGAGAACTTAGAATCCCATCAAGAATGGGTAAAGCGTAATTTGAGATTGGTGCTGGGCTAGTCCTGTCCTGATTCCCGTTGTAAATCATTACGTTGGCGCATTCAAAGCATATGACTATATCCACAGTTTGTGGTCCTTTCATGAATCTCAATCCATGTCGTGGGTTAAAACATGAGGCTTGCTCAGCTTTGCCAATCGATCTGTAAAGGGAGTCAACTATCCTTTCCCGCTCCGAACTCTTAACTACCTTCTTTGATTTAAGGATCGAATGCTCATGAAACACTGGAGTTGTTGATTTTGGTGATGCGGTTACTAACGCGCTCAGAGGATCTAGTGAGTAAATGAACATTGAAGTGGAATGTTCGATGGTATCTTGGATATCCGGTGAGAACTCGTCAGGGATGTGCCGGGGCATAACAATGGGATAGAGCCATATGCACACCAATATAATTACAGCGGCGATGACTTTGAAGGCGAAGTGTTTAGTTTTCATTGGTAATATTTCACCGTAACAAATTACGTATGAACCCAAAGAAGAGTGCACCGGACGCTAATCCGGTGCACGCAACCACTATTTACCGAGCATCTTTGCGATTCTGGACACAGCTTCCGCAACGCGCTCACCGTTCTTGTCACCCATAACTGTTAAGGACATACGGACGTATCCTTCACCATATTCTCCGTATCCGTTACCAGGAATTGCAATTACGGATGCTTCCTGCAGTAGCTTTTTGGAGAACTCTGCGCTCGTGAATCCTTCAGGAACTGGCAGCCAAACGTAAAAAGTTGCTTTGGGCTTTTCAAGGTTCCATCCCAGAGAATTCAATCCATCCACCAAAATATCACGGCGAACTTTGATCAAATCTAGTGCAGATTGGTTGTCAACATGTTCAACGGCATAGGCAGCGGCTCGAGCGACTGCGGCGAATTGTTTGCTATCGATGTTTGATTTCAACTTATTGAGTGTGCCAATCGCGTCCGCATTGCCAAATGCCATTCCGATACGCCATCCAGTCATGTTGAACATTTTGGAGAACGAGTGCAATTCGATGACGACGTCTTTCGCTCTCGGAACTTGGAGAGCAGAGGGTGGTTGAAAGCCGTCAAATGCTACTTCCGAGTACGCGGCATCATTCACGAGAAGAATGTCATATTGTTTGCAGAACGCAACTGCTTCGGTATAGAACTTTAGGTCTGCAACCGCTCCCGTGGGGTTGTTAGGATAGTTCAGCCACATCAATTTCGCCTTTTTGGCGGCATCTGTGGGAATGGCGGATAAGTCTGGAAGGAAACCATTTTTCTCGAGCAATGGCATTGTGACGATGTCTCCACCCGCCATAAAGGTGTTTACTTTATAAACTGTGTAGGCAGGATCTGGAACGAGAGAAATATCACCCGGATCGATGTATGCCCATGCAAGATGAGAGAGACCTTCCTTTGAACCGATCAAAAGCAGTGACTCGGTAACTGGATCGATCGGTACTCCAAATCGCTTAGTAAACCATCGCGAGACCGCATTCAAAAACACGGTATCACCCGCAGGGCTCTCATCATACCGGTGCATAGCCGGGTCTTGAATTGCGCTGCTCATAGCGTCAATGATGGCACCCGGTGTGGGCTGGTCAGGGTCGCCTATACCCAAGTCAATAAGATCTTTGCCTTCGGCAATTGCCTGTGCTTTTAGTTTGGATATCTCTCCAAACAGATAAGGGGGGATTTTGTCTAATCGCTTTGCGCGTTCAACCACGGGTAAAACTCCTTCGTATTAGTCTGCTACTTAGTTTAGTCTTGTCATAATTATGACTATTCTTCATCTGCGGGGTCTGGATCATGGCCCTGCATGAGTCGTTCCACAATGTGTCTGAGTCGCATGCTGATTGCTGAATTCGCAACAATACGATCTGCACCAGCTTCCAGAACCGCTTTTCTTACATCAGGGATTTTTGTATGGGACAGATAACAAAGTATCCTAAGATTACCGGCAGAACGTAGCTGTTGGATCGTTTCAGTACCAGACAATTTCAGACTTCCGTAATTCAAAACTACCAGATCTGGTATCACTTCTGAAACTGCACTGAATAACGATTC
>CAISOI010000132.1 GCA_903886985.1 uncultured Chthonomonas sp. | reverse complement strand
GGTTATGTCTTGCGGGAAGAATAATTCGTTTTGATCTGGCGTCCTCGAAGCCTGCGCTCACGCCTTGCATTGTGGCAGGCAGGTATTCTTGCGCTAACACTTGTAGTTCTCTCCGCCCTTACACTCGTTCTTCTCAAAACAGTGCTTAGCTCCCGAGCAGATGAGGCACTTTACGAATATGCCGACAAGACGGCCCGCACCATTGCCACAACCCTTTATCAATCCTCTATCGGCGGTCGTACGGAACCGGCACGATTCCTCGACAAAGACCTTCAGGAGTGGGGGAGGCAGATTCAGGTTGTGGATGCTCATAATGGGATGGTTCGAGATCGATCCGAAGGTCTCGCCAGCCATAGATTGCCGACGGACCTCGATGCTCGTGTGAATGGACTGAAAGGGCTGCCGACGTATCAAACCCGCATCGACCTCGGAGAACATCCCGTTCGCATAGTCACTGTCCCAGTTCAGATGGGGGAGAATGTGCCGTATTTGGTTCAGACGGCTGCCTCGCTCGAAGGAATCGACGATGCGCTCCGTCGGACGGCGCTCATTTTACTTGTGCTTACACCATCGGTTTTTGTTTTGTCTCTTCTTGCTGGACACCTACTTGTTGGGAGGTCCTTACAGCCCGTAGCTGCAATGACCCGTTCGGCATTGGCTATGGAACCCGGAAGATTGGATCATCGCATCGAGGCAACCGGTACCGATGATGAAATTGGTGGATTGGCATCCGCATTCAATGAGATGATCGGTAGGCTTGATCGCTCCTTTCGGCAGATTCAGCAGTTCAGTGCCGACGCATCTCATGAACTCAAAACCCCCTTGACTTCCATTCGAGGCGAGGCAGAGGTCGCCATGATGTCGGATCTCACGCCGGAGGAGCACCGAAAAATTCTGAATTCCATCGTGATCCAGACAGAGCGAATGTCCGCAATCGTTGAGAACTTGTTGCTTCTTGCTCGGGCAGATTCAGATCAAGTGAATATCAAGCGTGTGCCCGTTCATTTGGAAGAAGTAGCAATGCAGGTGTTTGAGCAGTTGGAACGGATCGCTCTCAAAAAATCCATTCATCTCGGTATTGATCAGATGGACGAGGCCATCGTGGCTGGTGATGCACTCTGGATTGGCCAGATTTTGACCAATCTACTGGGAAATGCCATCAAATATACGCCGGAGAATGGAGAGGTGATTATATCCGTCGCCATGGTCGAAGTAAGCGGATCCCCATCTGATGCAGGAATAGCGCCAGGGAGATATGGCAGCTTTTCCGTACGTGATACCGGCCCCGGGATACCCGCGGATCATCTGGCTAAGATTTTTGATAGGTTCTATCGAGTCGATTCTGGTCGGAGCCGCGATGCGGGAGGAGTCGGGCTCGGCCTGAATATTGCAACTTGGGCTGCGAACGCACATGATGGTCGCATTACGGTATCGAGCGAAGTAGGAAAAGGTTCCGTGTTTACCGTCCTTTTGCCAATCTATGTTGCGTCCGATTAGTGGGTAGTTTGATGACGGGGTACATTATAGGTATAACGCCGCGAAGTAAGAGTTGCACAATTTGACTTTAGAAAGGTCTTTATCTGTGAATCACCCTGTAATTTTAGACATAGGAATCAACGGCGCGTTTTTGACACGTCGATGGGAAGAGCCAGAGAACTGGATGCGGTTGACCGCAGAAATGGGCTATCCCTCACACTCATTCTGTGGGGATGTGATCGACCCATTCTTCTCCGGTGATCGAGGTTTTCAACTCGAACAGGCACACGCCACCAAGGCCGCCGCTGAGAAATACGGCGTACAGATTTGCGATTTTTATACTGGAGTAGCCACCCATAGATTTCATGGGCTTTCACACTCCGACCCACGAGCTCGAGAGCAGATGGCGGTCTGGCTGGATCAGGCGGCAGAGATTGCAGTTGCGATGGGCACCGATGCTCTAGGCGGACACTGGGACGCACTTTCGGTAGAAGTTTTGACTGATCCGGACAGCACTGAGGAAGCCACCAAGCGACTCTATCAAACTTTCCGAGACCTGTCGGTTCGGCTTCAAGGTACGGGATTGCGGGCGATTTATCAGGAGCAGATGTACATTCCTTCGGAGAAACCCTGGACGCTTGACGAAACCGAAGAGTTCCTTGTGGAAGTGAATAAAGACAACGATGGTCTCGCTGTTTATGTCACTCTGGACGTTGGCCACATGGCGGGCAACCACTACGGTTTAAAGGGCGCTGATCTCGATTATGTTGAGTGGCTGAAACGATTCGCCAGTGTGAGTGAAGTCATCCATCTTCAACAGACAACTCCGGATGCATCTCATCATTGGCCTTTCACTGAAGAGTTTAACAAGCGCGGACACGTTGATATCGAAAAGTGCATCGAGGCAATTCGCTATTCGCACGAGCATCATGATGAGCAACCGTATGCATCCTATATCAAGCCAATTGAAAAGCACTGGCTGGTGGGAGAAATCATTCCTGGTTCCACTAAGACCGAGGCGAAACTCGTGGAAGAACTTGCACAGTCAGCAAAGTACCTTCGTGAGTATATCCCTGTGGGCGGATTGACACTCTAAGGCTGCCTATTCATGCCGAATGGTTCCGTAAAATTGACCGGTCCTCGATGGAATTTCGATGGACCGGTTCTGTTTGAAAACCCCGTTGAGATTATTGTTGCCCTCACAGAAGCGGAGGTTATCCCTGCATTGGAGAGAGCCTCTGTCCTCGCCGAGTCCGGTAAATACTGTGTGGGATTTGTGTCATATGAGGCTGCTCCGGCATTTGATCCCGCTTT
Organism: uncultured Chthonomonas sp.; assembly: GCA_903886985.1. Taxonomy (GTDB): domain Bacteria; phylum Armatimonadota; class Chthonomonadetes; order Chthonomonadales; family CAJBBX01; genus CAISOI01. The sequence continues at coordinate 1,422 of CAISOI010000132.1, read as the reverse complement.
GACTGTTCAGTCCGTCCGCGACTTTCCACTGGTATGGTTCGGAGTGTACAATGCTCCGAGTAAACTCCCACCTCAACTTCCCCCCGATTCGCATCTAGAAATCGGAGAGTGGATTGTTGAGGGAGATGAGCCCACATATCTGCGGGACGTCCAATCACTACATCAAGATATTGGAAACGGCGATTTTTATCAGGTCAATCTCACGCGCCGATTACGCACGAATTCTCCCATTGATCCCAACCACTTAGCCGCGCAATTTGAAGCGGTTCAGCCAAATGCGTTCCATGCAAACATAAAATTTGAAGGTGGTCGGATAGTATCGGCATCCCCAGAGTTATTCTTCCAAATTGATAACCGTATTATTACGATGAAGCCAATGAAAGGGACAACGTCCCGAGGGCTTTATCCGGAGAGTGACAGGCTCGCCGCCACTCAGCTTGCGGAATCCGCCAAGGATCGCGCCGAGAATCTTATGATCGTTGATCTGATTCGAAACGATCTAGGCAGAGTGGCGAAAATAGGCACTGTAGAAGTGACTGATCTTTTTCAAATTGAACGCCACCCCACCGTTTGGCAAATGACCTCTACGGTTCGCGCGGAGTTGGCAGAGGGAATGGGAATTCCCAAGGTTTTTCGGGCGTTGTTTCCCTGTGGCTCAGTGACCGGTGCGCCCAAGGTTGCCGCTATGCGACGCATTGCCGATCTGGAGTTGTCACCGAGGAAGGCATATTGCGGGGCAATCGGATGGATCGGACCAGAAGGCAAATCCACGTTTAGTGTGGCTATCCGCACTGCTGTGGTGGATCGAGTCGGTTTTGCAGAATATGGGGCAGGGGGAGGCATAACCTGGGATTCAGAAACAGAAGCGGAATATCAAGAACTATTGAGTAAGACAGTGATCTTGACCAGACCTGTAATACCAATCGAACTCCTAGAAACGATGCTATTGATCATTGGGGAATACAGATTGCTTCAACGCCACTTGGATCGGTTGAAATCCTCAGCGGACTATTTCGGGCTGACGATTGATTTTGAAGCAGTGTTGAATGAACTAAACCGTGTTAAGAATGAGAATTCTGCCGGAGCATATCGCGTCCGACTGGTTGCATCGGAGTCAGATGTGGATATTTCAGTCTCAGAGCTCAAACCTCTTAGCTCTGGAAATTCCGTCAAACTGGCAACGAAACCAGTTAGTTCGGATTGTGTTTGGCTCTATCACAAAACAACCAATCGTTCTATATATGATAGCCATCGCGCCGAATTGGACTGTCATATAGATGTTCTTCTTTGGAACGAAAGACATGAAATAACAGAATTCACTCAGGGAAATGTTGCCTTTAAGTTGGAGGGCAAAATGGTTACGCCTCCAGTGTCCTGTGGACTTTTGGCAGGTTGTTTGCGAGCAGAGCTTATAGAAAAGGG
>CAISOI010000131.1 GCA_903886985.1 uncultured Chthonomonas sp. | reverse complement strand
GTTTTATCAATGCAATGTTGCGGCGTCCTGGTTTGCTACCTACGTCGGTTGAACCTTTAACCAAAGCTGTTACGGAAATCCGCTCAGGTAATGATGAGCGAGTCGAAGTGTCGCTAAAAGCGCAGAAAGGAGCCGTTTCGGAAGTCATCACGGACTCCCTTGATCACCTAGCCTTATATGTTGCGAAGCCAGGAAGTTGGTCTGATGAGCTTCTCAAATCACCTCCAGCTAACCGAGCACGGACAATAACAGATCAGATTAGCTTAGTAACTGTATTTTGCAAAGGCAGTTTTCTAGATGATGGTTTAAGAGTTTATGATACACCTGGGATAAGCGCGGATGATGAACGTGATACAACTACGACTCTTTCTGCACTCCCGTTGGCTGACGTTGCGTTATTTCTTGTTGACGTATCTATTCCATTAGGTAGGCAGGAACTCGATTTCCTTACTTTAGCTTATGCAAACAACCCCAACATTCTTATTGTTATTACAAAGATCGATCAGCGTCCTACGCTAAATGATCGGCAGATAGCGTCAGATAGAGTTGTAAGTGAGGTTAGCAAATATGTTGGGATTAAACAAATACCAGTGTTGAGCGTGTCTTCAGCATGGGCGGAAGAAGCACATAATCCAAAGTTGGGGACGGATTTGACCTCGCGCAAGGAGTTATGGAACAAAAGTGGATTTCCCGAGTTGGAGACATCTTTAGCCACCAACATAGGAAATCGTAGGTTGCAACTAAAAATTCGGTCAATTATTTCAAAGTCAAGGTCAATAGCCCGAAAATTGGAGCAGGGTCTTGATTTGGAAACAGTTTCGGTTGGCAAGACCAAAGAAGAACTTGAGTCATCTGAACGTGATTGGGAAGAAAAACTTCGTACCGCTACCACTGTGTCAAACTCCATCAAAATCAAAGTTCGTGCAGATACAGCTGAAGCGGTTAAGTCTTTCGACACTAAATTTGACTCGCTTAACAAACAGTTCAAGCTCGAAATCAACCGTGAGGTCGATGGCTTTACTGATTCACAAATGGAAACAACTGGTTCGATACAAACAGCAGTCAAAGCAGCAATATTACGCGCATTTCAACGGACTTATGATCCCGAGTATTTAAGAGTCTATACCGACTTGCGTGATATATACAATGATGCAATTCAGCAGTTCAATTCACTAGTTATCGACACGATGCGGAACTTTAAAGCCAACTCAGATGTCGTCCCCTCGGTCCACCTCCCTACGTTCGAAGAACAAACTCTATTTGTGCCAATGATTACTGGAGTGGCGGTAGGTGGAATCGGATTACCTTTGGTTCTGGCAAACTTACTAGGTGGCGCAGCACTTCATGCTCTGATTCCAGCTGCAGTGGTTGGTGTAATCGTGGGTGCCTTGGCGGGCTACCCCATAAATGAAATGTACCTAAGTTTCAAAAGAATGATAGAAGGTTCCCCCAAGGAGAAAATCAAACGAAGTATTGAACAACAATTCGATTCCATTTCCTCATCAGTTAACGCTGGAATTGGAACTCAAATCAACGACTTGACTATTGAACTAATAAGGACACTGGACGACCAATTGAAACAACATGTGTTGGAAGAGCGCAAAGTCTATGAACGGCTAAAACGTGAAGCCGATACTAACAGAACAACTGGAGATGCTAGGCTACAAATACTCAAATCAAACCAGAGTCGACTTAATTTGATTCTTCAAGAGATCGACAAAATTGAATTGCAATGTGGCTGGAATGAGACGTGATGGAATGGCTACGACGTCGATCTGGCAACATCAGGTT
>CAISOI010000130.1 GCA_903886985.1 uncultured Chthonomonas sp. | reverse complement strand
GGCTGTGTAAAAACCAGCCAATCCTTGACTCCACCCTGAGGATACGACATCTGCGGGTGTTTCACCTTGACCATTTTTTGCTTTAAGCGAGGCTCCACTTTGGATGAGCGACCGTACAATGTCTTCTCGGCAAAGAAATGCGGCGATGTGCAAAGGCGTGTTGCCGTCATCATTGGCTTCGTTGACCTTTGCTCCGTGGGCTATCAGGTTCTTAACAAGCTCATTGTCGCCCCTCAAAGCAGCATTTGCAAGGAATCCCTTAGCTTCGCTTGCATCCTTTACCACATGAAAGATGAAATCATTACTGACAAGGCCATCAGGATTCTGGACCTGCAATAGATGCATTCCAAGAGGAGGCTGCTTGTCCATTTCTATGGATACAGTTTCGCCATTACACTTTATTCTGCCAAACGTTCGCCGACCATCAACAATTAACGAAGCATTTGGATCGATATGCCTGCCACTTAGGCGCATTGGCAAGCCGCCGGGATAAAGAACTGGAAATACTTCGTGACCGCGTTGATTTTGGATTGGGCCGATTGCCCAGAGCGCAGGTTGCGGCTGTACAAAATCAAAATTGGAGCCAAGGCGCGCAGTAAAAGTGCCTACAAACTTGCCTTTCTCCGCAAGTTTGACAAGGTTGTCACGAGTGTAGGTTTCTTGCCGTCCGCCTGAGTATCCAACGTTTTCATATGTATTTCCGGGAACTTTGCCGTCAAATTGCAGCGTTAAGTGCGAAGATTTCCTTCCATTAATCAGCGTTCCGTCGGCGGTCAATATCACACTGCCCTCTTGTGCCGATGTCTCTAATGCAGTGAGCATATCCGCCCACATCTTCACTTTTGCAGTTTCGCTATTTAGAGTAACTTGCCGTGCAAATGCGCCGGAGAACCCCGTGCTGCCTTCCAGAACCATGTTCCAAACGGGATCGAATCGCTCACGTCCTCCCCATGCAAATCTCCATAACTCCCGTTCTGGTACGCCCTTATCGGCGATATTGCGGTAGAAGTCGAAATCGATAATATTAAGTCGGCCCTGTGGCAGAATTAGCCATCGATCATAGGCTCCGCGCCACGTGGGTGCATCCATTCCCGTGCCGGGAGTCTTCGTGCTGGTGAGAAAAGGCATTCGATGACAGTCACCACAGACGTTTGGTTTAGACTTGGAAGGATCGTTGTCACCCTCAATATGAAAGAGCTTAAAACCGGCTTCAGCTCGCTTTGACAAAACATTGTCGTAGGCGCGACGTTGGGCAGGAGGATACGGGACGCTCAAAAGGAACGCAGCCATGTCTTTACGCTCTGCCTTCGAAAGCCTGCCGGGTTTGTTCTCATCATTCTTACGGGTATCGCTAACATGCCTATTAGTGTTTTCGAGACCGCCGTCAATAAGGTTTAGTGGAGCGCTTAGCGGGTCCGCCAATGTGCTGTTTGCAGGTACCGCCCGATCCAGGTGCGCAGAATTAATTCCGCCAAAGGGGTCCCCCAAGGTACCATCCCAATGATAGGGCTCAGTGTCACGTAATCCTCTGATTGGCATTGTAGATCGAGGCATTATCTGATTGCCGCCCGTTACGATCGGAGTATTCAGCACCCAAAGGAGCTGGTCTGTATGTGCATCCGGGTGGCAACTCGAGCAGGAGAATGTTTCAGACGAAGACGACCGAGCGGTGCAGAATGCGATCCGTCCGCGTTTTACAGTAGCATTTGTCGGATCTTCAAGGGGTATGGTGGAGAGCACAGCAGGATTATTCGGGTTGGATAAATCGACCAGCGAAACGCTGTCTGCAGCCGCATTGAGCACCCATGCACGCAGCAATCTGCCACCTAAGATCGGTTCCAATGCAATGCCTTCGGGTACAGCTCCGACTTCTACTCGCCCAATCACCTTGCCGGTTATAGTGTCTACTGTGAATAGTTTGTCGGAACCGGACGCTGATACTACAAGGGTCTTATCATCAGGTGTAACTTGGATAGCAAATGGAGTGGCAAGAGCCATTCCGGGAAGTGGATGAGCGGGTGGCGCGGGTTCAAGATCGATGAATTTGGGTGACGCTGGCGCATCTCCCTCAAAATTCACACGTGTGATCTGGTTCAAAAATGGGCGGTTTTCCAGTTCTTTCAAGCCATGCTTTTTTGTTCCGGATTTCCCATTTACGTCGTTGCGCGCGTCAGTCTGAGCGATGAAGACGCTCCCTTTAGAGTCTACGGCAAGTCCGTAAAGCAGGGTGCCAAGTGAGTCGACGGTTTTGACTAACTTGTCCGTTCGAGTGTCGAATACGAAGAGGTCGCGATCAGGGACTTTTGGGTTTTTGACAATATCAACGACGGCACCTAGTGACAGAACGTTGTTGTTAAAAATAGAATGCTGCCAGGCATCAAAAGTTACGAGTTTGCCATCGAATGGTTGTCGACCGCCGGAGAGTTGGGTTTTATTTCCAGATTCAAATGGGATGACATAGAGCCTGTCGCCTCGTACCACAATTGAGCGAGGATCTTGTGCGGGAATCTCGAGGTGTTTTTCAATCTGGCGCGATCGTACATTGATAACGGCAATCTGATTCTCAGAAGATAACGCAACATAAGCTTTTTCATTGCTGGCAAAAGCAATCCCAACGGGTTCGTCAAACCGTGTAGCTTTTGTGTCTGGGTCGAAATCCTGTACTGTGGCAATGACACTCAGATAAGTAGGACTGTTCGAATTCGTGTCGATCACACTCACCGAATCTGAAACGTGGTTGGCAACCCAGACTTCTTTGCCATCCGGCCGTAAAGCGATACCCACCGGGTTGATTCCTACATTGATTCGCTTTACCAATTTACGGCTGCGTGAATCGATAACATCCAGTGTGTCGGCAGGAGTATTTGCTACAAAGACCAAACCGCCGCCAACAGCAATCGGGGAAGCGTGCGGGCTCATGAAACAGGGGTGCCCAATCTTGTTTGCTGGTTGGGATTTCATTTCAGCAGTGCCACGTATGTTTACTAGACCCGATCCCCCGAAGATCAGAGCTGCCGGCAAACCGAATGCTAATACAAAGAGCTTCATGATATGTCCTTCTCACAAACCTAAAGATGTAACAATTCGCGGCATCGCAATACTAATCGCAAACACAATTGTGATTCTAGCATAACCATAGACCGCCAATAGCCTCGCGAATGAAGCTACATTTTGATTGACCACTAAAATCAGAGTCCTGAACTGCTACCAAAACATTAGTCTATGCCGAATGAGAGGAGTTATATGATGATATCATTGGTTTCTGGCGAGGGATCCCCGAACACGTGTTGATAGTAGGGATTGGGTAAGGGCTCCGTGCAGGGCTCTTACCGATCTCTATCTTCCCTATTGTGATCGGTCAGAACTTGTGAGACTAGGAACGTCTCGTAATTTTGATGAACCGCTAGTTCGGACAAATATTGCTTATATGCAGGTATATGAAATCGCAATTCTTGGATGATTTTCTGACCCTCATAATGCTCTTCGCCTTCGCCCAATTGCTTCACAAGCCCTTGGTATTTATCCAGCTCAGTAAGCATTAAGTCGCACTCTTCAATAGTGGCGAAGTCAATTCCGTATAGCACTCCTATTGGCAATTCATGCAGCGTGTAGTCAAAGCGGCGACGCATCACATTTAACAGACGTTCGATGACGCTTTTGTCGTTTGGGGCGAGGCGCATTGCTTCCAAAAGTAGTCCCAATTCTGAGCGCATTTCTATTGGTAGCTGCTCCATACATGACTGTGACTTATAGAGCTGCTGAGCAAAACTAGCAAGGTATAGGGCTGAGCGCGAATATAAATTGTGAAGATCGGCAAGCAGTGCGGGGAAGACAACTCTTTGAAATAAGGGCATCCGTAGTGGAATTGCCGACCCGTCATCGACGATCTTCTTGCAGAGATCTCTCGCCCACATTTGCCAAATTTCCGGGGAAAGTACAAGAATAGAACCAATGAACCGGTTTAGAACATCAAGCGATTCCAGCCTGGTGCATCTGTTTTCAGACGAAAGGTAATCTGTCCAAAGTTGCTCCGTTTCAGCAGGAATCATGTTATTTATTTAACCATTTCTAACAGGAATGTCATCGACCCTCCGTACGGTGGAACAGAAAGGAGTTGCTAATACTAGGCAAACTGCATCTCAAGATTATTCCTGGATACCGTTCTCATAGTGAAAGTGCTCCTGACTTGCGGAGCTAAAACGTTGGATGAACTCTGGAGTGCGTTGGTCGTCTCGTTTCGGAGCAAAATATCCAATGCTGATAGCCCAATCGTAAGTGCCGACGTCTAGAGGGTAAGCGGTGAGAGTGCCACTCAGCCTGTTTTCCAAAATCCATTTCTCCGCAATTTCCAATTGCGTGAATACGCCTGCCGGGAATTGCGCTCGTGGTCCCGTGAAAATCCATACCACGTTCATGTATCGGAGGTACTCCTCTCTTTAGATTAACACGCGAATCAGCAACATAAACTCCGTACAATACACGGTGGCGCAATGGGCTTTGAACATCAGGCCCCAAGCCCAACAAATCTGCTTATCCATTCGTCGAACGAGTCTGCCTCTTTGTTGAAGCTATTATTTTCGTGGTCGAAGAACCAGACAGGGGAATCCTCTACACGACAGTTAGATGAAAGTTCTCGGAACGTGAACAGATTGCCAGAACAATCATTTGCGAAGACTATCCCGGTCCCAGGCGGTTCCGCTAACGATCGACGGGTTTCGGTGACAGTTTGCTTTGGTGTCAGGAAATCCTGCACATCGGCAAATTCCAAATTAAGCTCTACGATGAGTTCGACGAGCGACGGTGTATATATTGCCCCACATGTCAGGGAAAACTGCCGGTATGATTCGGGCCATAAGACTCCCAATGCGGTTTCGGCTTCCGATATCTGGTCGTCGGTAGCGGGTCTAAGACGTTTGCCGCCATGAAACCTCTCTGCGAACTTCCGATAGAGTTCAAGTCGATCCATTTTGGTTCCTCGATATCTCTAAAAATTGACGTTGTAGAACTCTTTTACGTTTGTCCTGTTAGTTAACATGACCCAATGCTGTCCTGTGACAAACCTTCACGCCCGTCGCACTAGACTCTAAAGCAATGGTCATCTCCAACTTGTCGGATATGCTATTTTACCAGTTCATAATTAATCGTAACAGTCTCTCCGTAGTAGAACGTTGATCGGTCCGCCTGTTGAAAGTGGATACTTTCGGGGACGGTTACTGTGAGTATATTCGCCGTGTCCCATACGGCTCCTACCTTTGCACCTTCCGATTTGTAATTGAACACAGAACCACCGCCCGACGACCACATTACCATCGCAGTTGTTTGGATATAGTCTCCATCGACATATTCATCAGAAACAGTCAGAGTCTTTTTGCCGTCTGGGGAGACAATCTCAACAATACGGTTCTCGGAGTAATCTATTTTCTTCTTCACCCGGCGTTTGGCTGTTTTTCTGGGTACGGATATTCTCTGGATCAACTCCGTTAGATATTCTGTTCGCTCTCTGATATCCGTTTCATCGGCGCTCAAAGATCTCCAAAGTCTGATATCTGCCCCGCTGCTTACGATTTCTGCTACCTTGTCGAACACTTCACTCTCTAACGAGTTGGTCTCCCATTGGGCAACGGCAAGAGCAAACCATGCGCTATTTGAATCGTCGGCATCATTGAAATAGTCCTCCATTGAATCCAGAGTTAATTTTGAAGCGTTGGAGGCGGTTTCACCTGAGTTAGATCGG
>CAISOI010000129.1 GCA_903886985.1 uncultured Chthonomonas sp. | reverse complement strand
CGAACACCTATACTACAGTCAATTCCCCTAGAATGTACTCGATTTGAATTTTGTCCAGAGATAACCGCCAAGCTTGCGCGCTCAAGTCATAAGATCGTAGAGGTTCCCATTCGATATGAAGCAAGAACTATTCTGCAAGGCAAAAAAATTCGCTGGACTGATGGTGTAACTGCCATCTTATCTCTGTTTAGATATGTATTATGGAGACCGAAACGATGAATTGTAAATCGATAGGGATTGTATTATGATGATTTTGGTAACGGGTGGAGCGGGCTACATTGGTAGTCATTATGTTCTTTATGATAGAAGCCGCGGCAACGATGTAGTCATATTGGATAATTTGGTATACGGACACAAAGAAGCAGTTCTAGGCGCGTCGTTGGTTGTGGGCGATGTCGGGGATAAGGCGCTATTAGACATGGTTATCAAAGATTACCGTGTGGACGCCGTGGTTCATTTTGCGGCTTTTGCTTCTGTCGGTGAATCAGTAGCCCATCCTGAGCGTTATTTTCACAACAACGTAGTATCGACACTGACTCTGCTGGATGCAATGCGAGACAATGGAGTCAATAACCTCGTGTTCTCGTCATCTTGTGCAACCTACGGTAATCCACAATATGTACCGATGGATGAAAACCATCCTCAAAAGCCAGTTAACCCATACGGCGAGAGCAAACTGTTTTGTGAGCACATGATGTCTGCATATTCCAAGGCGCATGGGCTTCGTTTTGCTGCGCTTCGATATTTTAATGCTTCTGGTGCAGACCCGGATGGGCATATAGGCGAAAGCCATGATCCGGAAACTCATATTATTCCTAACATCTTACATGCTGCTTTGGGCAAACGGGAGAAGGTGACAGTTTTTGGAACAGATTACGACACTCCCGACGGAACCTGTATCCGGGACTATATCCATATACTCGATCTGGCACAGGCACATTCATTGGCAATAACCAGGTTGGTTGATGGTGCTCCCAGTGACTTTTATAACCTTGGAACGGAACAGGGCTATTCGGTGAATGAAGTCATTGACGTTTGCCGCGAAGTGACGGGCAAAACCATAGAAGTTGAGTATGGTGATCGACGCCCAGGTGACCCTCCAAAGTTGGTGGCTTCAGCAACGAAAGCTAAAACTGAGTTGGGATGGAACCCGATTTACACTGATCTCAAGAATATTGTCAGTACCGCGTGGAATTGGGAACTGAACAGAAAGTACTAAGTTTGAAAGACCTGCCTACCGGAAAAAGAGTTTTGTTGCTATGTACTGCCAGCAGCATTGGCGGTACTGAGCGAGTTGTTATGGACCATGCACTCGCTCTTATGAATGCAGGGCATGAAGTTCACACCCGCATTGCAGTCTCAGATTCTAGCATTGGGACTTTGAAGTGGTTTGCCGAGAATGGCGTAGATGCAAAAGCAGATCCCCGTCTCTTGGATGTTCATATCCCAAGGTCGCGCGCTGACATGCCACAACTTACGGCACTTGTGCGAGAAATTGCGCCAGAAGTAGTAGTTATCCACTTTGGTGTCAATCACATCTCCCTCAAGGACATATTGGCAATCCGCTTGGCGCGACCTAAACGGCTTTTTGCACACTTACACCACCCATCCCCATTGGACGGAATGCCTCAAAAAACGCATATCATGACCCGTTATGCTTCAAGATTTTGTGACGGGGTAATCCATGCTACCGAAATTATCAAAAGACAGATGATTTCCATCGGCGTTT
>CAISOI010000128.1 GCA_903886985.1 uncultured Chthonomonas sp. | reverse complement strand
TGACCCCGATGCGGATGATGACCTGAAGCCAGAGCGAAAGGTGTATCTTCCAGCCTATGCCATCGACATAACCGAAGTCACCAATGCAGAGTTCAAACGGTTCCGCCCCTCGTTCACATTTCCACGGGGAGAAGAACAACTCCCGGCGACCAACATTCTTTACGATGACGCCGAAGCATATGCAAAATGGGCGGGCAAACGCATCCCCACCGAACAGGAATGGGAAAAGGCGGCTCGTGGATCAGACGGCAGACGCTATCCATGGGGCAATGACTGGAAGCCGGAACTTGTTGCTGCAAGGCGTAAAACCGACCACTCCAAACCTGAGCCCCCAGTTGCTTCCATACCAAATGGCAACTACTGCGCCGTAGTCTCCGCTCGAGTCCAGCCAGTAGGTAAAATTGTAGGAGGAGCCAGTCCTTACGGCTGTCTGGATATGGCAGGTAACGCTTGGGAATGGGTCACAGGACACCCAGATGGTCGCGAGGACCAGCGAATATTGCGTGGCGGTGCCGTTGGCTATACAGAACGAAGTTTCCGAACTTATACTAGGGGGATCGAGGGCTCCGGCTCCACTTGAAGGGACACCGGATTTCGCTGCGCGAAATCATTATAATGGGGAGATGAATTAATGGAAGTGGGCATACTCACAGTGAGTGATAGATGCAGCATTGGCGAGACTGAGGACGTCTCGGGAACACTGTTGGCACAAATATTTGAGGAAGCAAATCACACAATCAAATTCAAAAAGGTAGTCCCCGATGAATTCGATCAAATCAGTGGAGTACTACAATACTGGTCTGAACGGTGTGAACTGATAATTACAACGGGTGGAACGGGGCTTGCACCTCGCGATGTTACTCCCGAAGCCACTGAATCTGTTATAGAACGTCGAGCACCAGGGTTTTCAGAGATGTTGCGCTATACAGGCTATCAGATCAATCCGAGAGCTATGCTAAGCAGAGGTGTAAGCGGAATTGTTGGGGAATGCCTGATTATCAATCTGCCCGGAAGCCCAAAAGCTGTGCGTGAAGGAATGGATGTATTGATGCCCCTTCTCCCTCACGCCGTGGCCATTTTGAAACACGAACCGACAGACCATTAATCGGACGCCTATTGAGTACTAATCGATGAAGACAAATTCATTTGTCATCATCAACGCCTGGATGTATCTCTCCCATGGTGTCAGCGTGTCTCCGCCACTTATAGTGGGTTTCTGGGCGACACTCGCTGTCTGAACATTGGTGGAAGCATCCGATCCTTCGAGAAACTTCTTTCCCAAATTGATCTCTGGCACAGTTGGAAGCCGCGCCAATATCAGTTGGTATGCCATCACGATGCGCTCTTCCAACTTTTGTGAACTGGTAAACTCTCCGCGCCTTGCTAGGGCTTGGGTCTCTTTCAGAACAAAAGGACTATTCATCATAAACAGGGCTTGTTGAGGGACGGTCGTTGAAAACCTCTGGGCACTTGTTGTGTCCGGGCTCGCCAAATCGAAGGTTCGGAAATAACCGGGCAAGTTCTGTCTTTCGATAAAACCATAGACGCTGCGTCGAGTTGTGTGTGGCTCTGTAGTCAGTTCTACCGATTTGCCTCCGACCGTCATATCTATGGTTCCAGCAACCTTCAGAACAGAATCGCGAATCTGTTCGAGGTCCATCCGGCGACGATTTGCGTGAGACAACAATCTATTTTCTGGATCCACTGCCGCAGCCACAGTACTCACCGTCGCACTCAGTTTGTAAGTATTAGAGAGTAATATCAATCGGTGCAATTTCTTGATTGACCAACCATTCTCCATAAATTTGCTGGCAAGGAAGTCAAGGAGCTCGGGATGGGTCGGCGGGTCTCCACGAAAACCGAAGTCGCTCGGTG
>CAISOI010000127.1 GCA_903886985.1 uncultured Chthonomonas sp. | reverse complement strand
CTTCAGGTACGTACTGAGCATATTTTAGAATTCCATCAGGGCCCACCACGAACACCGCTCGCGACTCTAATCGCAGTGGTTTGATTAGCGTTCCATAGCTGGCACCAAAGTTGCCGTCTCTGTGATCTGAAGCAGTCTGAATATGATGCGTACCCTTGTCGCCACAGAATCGAGCTTGTGCAAAAGGGAGGTCCATGCTAACCGTCAATACTTCAATGTTGCTCGGAAGACCGACAACGTCTTCATTGAATCTCTTGGTTTGTAATTCACAAACGGGGGTATCTAAGGAAGGAAGGACACTAAGTATTAACGTTTTGCCCGTAAAGTCCGCAAGGGTAATGTCTTTCAAGCCCTCTGGACTTCTCTGCACCAATTTGAAATCCGGCGCTGGTTCGCCAACTATCAATTCTGGACCTTCAAGTTCTAATTCATTACCGCGCATAAATGTGGTTCGTTCTGACATAGTTATCTCCCTCTCTTAAAATCGGCTGACAAGCCGACTCTTCGTGTTCATGTTACATTTTACCACTGCAATGTGATTAGTCTAAGGCGGGTTGAGGTTCGAGCGCTTCAGCTCTCGGGACAAGTTCGTCAGGAGCTGGTTTTGCAACTTCACTGATATTAGGGCGGTCGCTGAGATGCGGGAAAAAGTAGAGCAGCACCATCTGTACACACGCTGCAACGGGAACTGCCAGCAACATTCCATATATTCCGAAGAATGTAGCTCCGACCATAAGGGCAAAGACATTAAGCAGTGGGTGCAATCCTACGGAACCACCTACAACGCGGGGCGTTACACCATAGTCGAAGGAGACATGCATGATCAAGAACAGGATTACGACCACAGTTGCATAACCACCACCGCGACCGGTTGTAAGGGCAAGGACTCCAGAACCGGCGATTGCAATGGCTGGTCCAGCGTAAGGCACCGCATAGAGAGCGCCGGCTGCTAGCCCCAAGAAAATGGCGTATGGAACCCCGACAACAAAAGCAATTATCATTGCAGTGATGCCATATAGGAGGCACACCTTCGCGAGACCTCGAATGTACTGGCTGAAAATATCCACAACTTCCGCGCTCATTTTATCGATATTCGGGCGGGTGACGACAGGGAAGAAGCTAATGGCTTTAGCGCGCAACACTTGAAAGTCCAGCAGAAAATAGAAGAGTGAAAGCGGAATGATAACAAACCACAAGACTTTCCCAGACAGTGCCATCAGTGATGCTTTCACGCTGTTGAGGGCACCAGTAGCTGCCGCCGTCACCGGAGCGGATTTGATGAATTTTGAAGGACGTTCCTTCATGCCCAGCGTTTTGGCGGTAGTCAGGTTTTGATTGTAAAGGACATCCGCCTGATCGACAAGTGCTTTCTCATACTGTTCAGGGTGGTCTGTGATAGCTTTGATTTGATCTGCAGCTCGGGGCAAAACAAACGTGATCGCCAAGATCAATCCAAGGAATATCCCAGCAAAAATATAGCCCACTCCTCGACCTCGAGGGATACCGCGCTTCTGCATTTTTGTGACCACAGGATCGAGCAGAGAAGCCAAAAAGAATGCGAGTCCAAATGGAATCAGTAGGTCGCGGACCAGCCACATAAAAGCAAGAATCATTACGACTATGACCGACGTAGAGAGACCACGTTTTAGAGCAGGCAGCGATAACGATGTCGAAAATCCGGGGCTCCGCATTCTGTACAAAATCAGTCCCGCAACAACTGCCAATAGTACAAGGTTCAAGCCTGCCATTACGAGGGCGAGAACAATATATCCTGACGGGGCTGACGATTCAATTTGGATTGGAGGACCGTATGGCATGAAGTTCTATCTCGATGGGTACTGTAGTTGAGAGTCAATCCAAATGAGCAGGGACAGTTTAATACTGTACCTGATATTGGATCCAAATAATTCAGTTACGCGTTTGCCTCGGCAATATCTTCCTTGACGACCTCAACTGTATCTCCAACGACTTTCTTTCCAGTGTCGACTACGGACTTAACCTTCGTAGCAACTTGTTGGCTCAAATCTGTTAGCTTGTTACCCAGATCGCCGAGGGTCGATCCAATGTCCTGCCTAGTCTCGTTCCCAGATTTCGGTGCAAGCATTAGTCCAGCGATAGCACCAACTATGACGCCGATTCCAATTCCAGCAAGGATGCTTAACATAACGCCACGTTCTTGATCTTGATCTGCCATTTTATTACTCCTTAAGAACTTCGGTCTTTATTGCCAAAACGAGTTGGCACTTTTAGGGGTTAAGAATTGTTTCAACCAACAGTCGGTGGTACCAATTCAATGGTTCCACCTCCCACAACCACGTCACCGTCATAAAATACTGCTGCTTGACCCGGAGTTATTGCTCTGGCCGGTGTTTCCAGAGTGCATTTTATCCAACTGCTGTCTGATAGGGGCTCAATTATTGACGGTGCTGGTGTCCCGTTGTATCGAATACTCGCATCAACCTGAGTTGGTGTCAGTAGATTGGGAATGGAACTCCAACTGAGATCGCTGACATAAAAATGTTCACGGAAAAGTTCATCATTATCGCCAACGATAACACGATTCGTAACAGGTTCCAGTGCGATTACAAACAATGGCCCTGTAGCACTTGCGGGAAGTCTCCGCCTCTGTCCGATTGTGTAATTTGCAATTCCGTCGTGCATTCCAAGTGACCGACCAGAAGTATCTACGATTTCTCCTGTCGTGAGTGCACTTGGCGCCTTGTCTGCCAGATACTTCGTGTAACCTTCTTTGGGCACAAAGCAAATTTCCTGACTGTCGGGTTTGTTCGCGACCGACAGGCCATATCGCCGTGCAATTTCTCTTGTCTCTTGCTTGCTTTCGAGTTCACCTAGTGGCATCAAAGTTTTAGAGAGTTGCGCCTGAGTCAAAGTGTAGAGCGCATATGTTTGATCTTTAGCGAGATCACCTGCTCGACTTAACTCGTGTCTTCCCGTAATTTCATTATACCGGATGCGTGCATAGTGTCCTGTTGCAAGGAAATCCGCACCAAGATTTGTAGCTTGTCGGAGTAATTCGTCGAATTTTACGCTGCGATTGCATTCAACGCACGGGTTAGGCGTACGGCCACGTGCGTACTCAGTGACAAATTTATCAATGACTTTCTCAGCAAAATATTCTCGGAAGTTCAGGACATAGTGGGGAATATCCAATTTGTTAGCTGCGCGGCGGGCATCTTCTACGGCACCGAGTGAACAGCATCCGCCATGCTTACCCTGATCTGAGTGTTCCTGCCAAATCTGTAGAGTAATTCCAATAACATCGTAGCCCTGTTCTTTCAACAAAGCTGCGGTAACCGCGCTATCTACGCCGCCGCTCATTGCAGCAACTACAGTTCCTTTTGCCATAATCTGTATCTTATCCAATTTCCATATACGAACCAACGACTAATCAGTTGACATTCCTTATTATCACATACGAACATATTGCAGTGGTCAAAATCCACCATTTTTATAAAGGAATCCGCGAATATTGGTCCTAAGTGTGAATTATGTCACAACTCTTGAAACCAAACTCTTGTGAAATGTATAATCACTATGACGAAAGCAATTTCGCAATTACAATCAAGGAACGATACAATGAAGTATGTAGGGAAGTTAATTTTGGCTTGCACCGGTTTCGGTTGTACGCCACTTTCAGCGTTGGCGAATGATGGAGGCATTTCGATGGGTGGCACGCCTCGTTTACTAAGTGGTCATCCATCTGTCGAGATGCAATCGGAAGTTATCAACATGAAGGTTGGAGACAAACAGGTCGAAGTTGAGTGCAATTTCGTGTTTGTAAATACCGGTTAAGCGTGCGCGGTGAGAATGGGGTTTCCTGATGTCGGAAAAGGCGCATTCGATCCGGACGAAGAGAAGGAGCGCGCGGGCCTTGAAAAAACTCCACCCTCAACAACTTTCAATTCGTTTAAGTCCTGGGTGGATGGCAAAGAAGTGAAAACGAGCTTGATTCGCTCAAATCTCCCCGGACACTACTGGCACACCAAAACGGTTTCCTTTCCCGCGAATTCGACGGTGAAAATCAAGGATGTTTATGTTCAAGATGTCTCGGGCGGAATTGTCTCGTTGAAATCTTCATACTCAAGCGCGTCACAAGTAGCATATGTATTGCATACTGGTTCGAGCTGGAAGGGAACGATTGGATCTTCAGTTGTTAACGTCACATTCAAAACCGGAGATATTGACGCTCCGCTTCGCCCAGTTTTCAATGTGCTATCGGCATCGAAGAGCCACGACGACGGCCGAAATCTGAACCTCAAATCCGTTGACAGTGGAACCGTTGTCTGGAAAGGTCCCGCAACTCCTCAGGTTAGAGGAAGAACTCTCATTTTTGAACGTAAGAATTGGCGTCCAGCTAAAAGTGACGATATCGAGATTACGTACGCGTTTCGGTAATCTCAGAATGTAAGGGAGGCCCTTGATAAATTGCCTTTATTAACCATTCACGGGCCTCATAAACCGCGCGAAATGATCTCTGATCAGATATAGTATTGATAATACGAATCTGAGCCCAATAGACTCAACGAGCACCGGAGAACTTAATGTCGTCGTTTAATCGATATCTGCCTTTGGTTTTTGCAATAGTGACCGCCAGCACCCTGTCCCTTTCTTCTCACGCAAATTCAGAAGGACCTCTTGCACTTCAAAATAAGACAGCATACTGCACTTATAATGAGGGCACCTATACGTGGAAGATTGGTAACGATGCCGTTTCGAGATCCGTTCACTTTGATAAGTTAACTGGATCACTGAGAACCATTCAAATTATGAACGGTCCGAAGCGAGCCATTGTTTCAGATATTTCCCCAAGCGAGGCAGAGATTTCGATTACAGATGTCAATTCGAAGTCCCGTACCATTTCATTAGAGAGTGACTGGGAGTTTGCATGGCAGACAGTCGGTCGCCCAGCTCATGGTGGTCGTCTATTGACGATCCATTTGCAGGGCGTTCGTAAAAACAGTGGATTCGAAATTGAATTGCAATATGAAGTCTGGGGCAAAGATAGTCCTTACATGGCCAAGACGGTTTCGCTCATTAACCGTAAGGAGAAACCCGTATTTGTATCTGGTGCCACGCTCAATCGATGGGTTGTCCAGATCAATCCTTTGATAGGTCCAATTATTCGCAATGGACCTGCTCCTTCGCAAAAGCCGCCTTCTTTTTTAGGGGGAACTGATGGTACTGGCAGTTTGGTTCAACTTCAAATGGGTGAAGGTGTTACTGCAGCTGTTAACATGAAGACCGGCTCCGTTGCTATGGAAAACGGGGCGATGGTTGTCAAAACTCCCGTCTCCCTCGAGGTGAAACCCGATACTGGGCGCGCAGTACTTCCTGTATCAGTGATTTATGCCTGGTCTGGGCCTACGCCGACGGGACAGCTTCTTCTCGATAAGTTTACGGGTATGGTCAAGTAGGATCCGAACCTGAATGTGAAATTATTCGACTTACTCATTCGGTACGTGTCGCAAGTTTCACACCTGAATAGGTTGCAATTCACACTAAAGCGACTGGGCTTAGCGAGGCAGTTGTGCTACGATAAAGTATCGATTTAAATATTCGACTACAACTGATTTCCATCGGATCTGAACTGGCTGCCACCTTTCAACCCAATGACAACTGACCAACAATATTCTCCACTCGTTTTGCGGCTGTTTGGGCCGTTTGACGCCACGATTCATGGTGAGCCACTTCCGAAATTGCGAACTCGCAAAGGTCAGTGGCTGATTGCACTACTCGCTTTGGCGGGCGGTCGTGAGATGGATCGCGACTACCTCTCCTTTACCCTTTGGCCCGATAGTGAAGAGAAACAGGCACGTACCAGCTTACGTCAGAGCCTTGCTAACCTACGCGACGCACTCGGACCAGAAGCGTGGCGCATCGTTTCAGACTCTACACGGATTCGCATAGACCTGACCGGGGCAGATGTCGATCTGATTGAATTTGATATGGCAGTAAAGCAGGCAGACACCTTCTCAAAGGAACACGCGGTCAACCTTTATCGCGGTCCACTTCTTCATGGTTGCATGGAAGAGTGGGTGCTTAATGACAGACAATCCCGCGAGCAGAAGTATTTGAATGTCTTAGAGTCCCTTTCTGCGGCGCACATTGTCGAAGGCCAATTGGCACAGGCGATTTCAGAACTTAAGAAGCTCGTTTCGGTAGAGCCAGAGCGGGAAAGTGCGCAAAGAAGTTTGATGTCTGCTTTGGCACAGGCAGGCGATCTAGCGTCCGTCACAATGGTTTACCGTGACCTCCGGGTCTATCTTCGCAACGAACACGATGTTGACCCCTCGCCTGAAACTGTTGCCGTCTATGAGCGTATTCGCGGTGAAGCTCGAGATCGGTTGAGTGTTCCAGAAAAACTCAAAACTGAGTCACTTCATGTTTCGAACTCGGGGGTGCCTGTCGTCAAACTCCCTAAGCCTCTGACTAGTTTGATTGGGCGCGATAATATTATTCGTCAGGTATATGACCTTCTTTCGGAGAAACGGCTTATTACTATATGCGGACCGGGAGGTGTTGGTAAGACAAGGTTGGCGGTTGAAGTCGGAAGCCGAGTTGCCTCTGAGCAGAATCTGGCGGTTCTCTTTGCCGACCTCTCGTCTATTGATGCGCCGGAACAATTGATCGGTGTTCTTTCCGCACTTCTAAATGTCCAGGATAGGTCTGAGGCGTCAATTCATGATGAGCTTTTAAATTCTCTTAAAACCAATCCTTTGTTGTTGATATTAGATAACTGTGAGCATCTCATCGACGAAGTTGCCGCTCTCGCCATAGAATTTCTGACGATATGTCCAGAACTGAAACTTTTGGCAACCAGCAGGCAGCCTCTTGCTATTTCAGGGGAATGTGTGTGGAGTGTTTCTCCATTGGGGGTATCTTACGGAAGTGAATCAGTGGTGGCAGAGATTGAGCCCGGAGGGCATGACTGTCAATCACATTCGACAGTACCATTGTCCGATGCTGAATGTTTGTTTGTGGAACGCGCACGGGCGGCTAGTCCGGGTTTTGAAGTAACGGAAGCAAACTATGCAGACGTCGCAGAAATCTGTTGCGCGCTGGATGGTATTCCCCTTGCTATAGAGCTTGCATCGGCGCGGATTCGCGTGTTGGATGTTCATCAAATTCGAGCGCGCTTGTCGGAAGTATTTAGTCTTTTGTCAGGAAGTTCCCGTGGTGGACCCGCGCGGCAGCAGACTCTGAAAGAGACCATTGATTGGAGCTATAGATTACTAACGTCCGGTGAACAGACCCTGCTGAAGCGTCTGTCCGTCTTTACGTCGGGATGGACTCTAGAGGCCGCGGAGACAATATGCGCTGAACAATCCTCGAGCGTGTCTGGAACGGCAATCCTTCACGAAGATATACTGCCACTCCTATCTGGACTTGTTGAGAAGAACTTAGTAATGGTTCAGGATGAAAGCACCGGACGCCGTTACCGCTTGCTTTTCACGATATTGGCATATGCAAAGGAGTTGGCGGAACGGACCGGTGAACTTGAAGCATGTAGGTTGCGACATCTCCAGTATTTTGTAGATATGTCGCAATATGCGTCGAAACACTTCCGAAGTTCCGAACAGACCCGAATTATATGGAGTCTCGAACGTGAGCGAGAGGAACTCCG
>CAISOI010000126.1 GCA_903886985.1 uncultured Chthonomonas sp. | reverse complement strand
TTGACAAAGACGGTGGCAAAGTGGTTCAGGACATGAACTATTACGTTAACGTCTCCAACGGAGAAATGGTTAAAGCGGACGGTACTATGAAGGGCTTGCCCACAAACTTTGGTCCGATGGACTGGAAGATTAAGATCGCAAAAGCGAAACCAAAGAAGTAATCAAAACACAAACCCGGGGAACTGCTAACCTAGCAGTTCCCTTATTTCTTTCTTGGTTTCGACCAAGATTTTGGAGAAAACTACATGGCACCATTAAATAGAGGTTTGTTAACAGGCTGCTTGTTTCTCACTGCGGTGGGATCATTACAGGCACAGGATGCTTCCAGCAAGTCCTATAATCTCGTAATGAAGTTTGTTGCTGGTGATACCTTAAAATATAAATACGGCACCAACATGGCGATTGAAATCAAGGGCAAGGACGGAGCTGAACTGCCGATCCCTGCTCAAGAAATGATAATGTCCGCCACGATGAAACAGAAAGTAATTAAGGTTAACGAGGACGGCAGCGCTGATATTCAGTCCACAATGCAAAAAGGTGTCATGACGATGATGGGCAATGAAACGCCCATGCCTGATGTCCCGCCCACTTTAACAACGGTATCCAAGAATGGTTCCACAAAGATTAAAGAGAAGCCAAAGAGTGCTGGCGGAGGGATGACTGGCCTTGGCAATATGTTGAATATGGACAGTCTCCCGACCAATGCTGTTTTCCCGGATCATCCTGTGAAAGTGGGAGATTCCTGGAATGTCGATCTGCCTAGCCCGTTCGGCGAAGGAAAGATTTCAGTCGCCTCTTCACTCATTAGTGTTGATACTACCGATGGCAAAGATGTACTGAAGATTAAACAGGTTACGACCATGCCAATGAAAATGTTCATCGGTAATGGTGGCGCGCCTGTGAAAACCGAGGCTGAATCAATGATGGGAATGAGCGGTACAATTAAGGTTGATTCGTTCGTTTATGTTCAGGCTGATGATTGCCGATTAGTTAAAACCACTGGCACCATCAACGCAACCATCGCCATGAAAATGGGTGCAACTGCAGCGGCATCTTCACCATTTGGAGATACCATGAACATGTCCATGAAGGGCACTATGGATATGAAATTGACTTCTGCAGGTCCAGATACGGATCCTCCCGCACCTGTTAAAACTGTTCCAACAAAGGCTGCTACTCCAACCAAAAAGCCAACGGCAACAAAAAAGCCTTGATCCATTGATCTGAAGATTGTAAAATAATTGCACCGGGGCATTTTGCTCCCGGTGCATTTTTGTGAGGTGTGTCAATGTCTTATCAGGAACTGAATTCAGCTGCCGTGCGCGTTGAGGAGTTAACCACCCTTATTAATGACGCTAACCAGAAATACTATGAACAGGATAGTCCTACTATCTCAGACATCTCTTACGACAGTGCACTGAAAGAACTGCAACAGTTAGAGCGCCAGTATCCTGAATTGGTCGCTGTCGATTCCCCAACGCATCGCGTTGGAACTAACGCGAAGACAACCTTTGATTCCCTACAACACCGAGTGCCAATGCTCTCTTTGGACAACGCCTTTGGCGACACCGAATTGTTGGAGTGGGACGCCAAACTGAGACGTCGTTTAGAGGTAGACGGTGAATACTCCATAGAGTACATGGCAGAGTTGAAAATTGACGGCTTAAGCATCAATTTGACTTATATTGACGGCCGCCTATCAACCGCATCTACACGTGGCAATGGGACTTCGGGAGAGGATGTAACGCCCAATATCCGAACGATACATTCCATTCCACTGAAGTTGAACGATGCTCACACTCCAGTTCCGACACTGATAGAGGTTCGTGGTGAGATATTTCTCACACATTCTGAATTTTCACGTATCAATGAAGCAAATCAAGATTTAGGATTGTCGACCTTCGCGAATCCAAGGAATGCTGCTGCAGGTTCCATACGGCAGAAAGATCCAACTATTACCGCCTCACGAAGACTCGAGGCATTTCTGTATGCCGTTGGCGAAACCAGCGAAACCCGTTTTAAAACTCAGAGCTCACTGTTTGAAACATACGAGGCGTGGGGTCTCAGAACAAATCCAAATCGTAGATTGTGTTCGACTCTCGTCGATGTTTTGGAGTTCATCCATGAATGGCATACTCGAAAAGAGCAATTGCATTACGATATTGATGGTGTGGTTGTAAAGGTCAACTCATTTGCGTTGCAGGACCAACTTGGTTATGTCAGTCGGAGCCCGAGGTGGGCAATTGCCTACAAATACCCAGCGCAACAGGTTCGCACAAAAATCAACGACATAACAGTGCAAGTGGGTATGACGGGAGCGATTACGCCCGTAGCAGAATTGCAGGAAGTTGCAGTGGGCGGAGTAAAGGTATCTCGCGCTACGCTGCACAACTCAGACGAAATCCGTCGAAAGGACATTCGCAGTGGCGATACAGTTATCATACAGAGAGCCGGTGAAGTTATACCGGAAGTCGTAGAGGTAGTCGTATCGGCTCGCACAGGCATTGAGACCGTGTTTGTGATGCCGTCCATCTGTCCTAGTTGCGGAACGGTGCTCACAAGACCTGAAGGCGAATCAGTTACCCGCTGTGTGAACAGCCGTTGCCCTGAGAAAGTCCGGCAGAGATTTCAACACTTCGTTGGACGAAATGCCATGGATATCGAAGCACTAGGTGGAAAACGTATCGACTTACTCCTCGAAGCAGGGTTGATTGTGGATGTAAGCGGTCTTTACACTTTGACCATGGATCAGTTGTTAACTATCGACAGAATGGGGGACAAACTCGCTGGGAATATCCTGTCCGCCATAGAGAAGAGCCGGACAACACCCTTGAACAGGTTCCTGTATGCCCTTGCAATTCGTCACGTAGGCGAACATACCGCAGAAGTACTTGCTGAGCACTTTGGTTCGGTGAATTCAATCCGGAATTCTTCAGCAACAGATCTAGCAAATGTGAACGAAGTTGGACCAGTAATTGCTCAGAGCGTATACGATTTCTTTTCGGATGCCCAAAACATTGAGCTTGTTGACAGGCTTAACTCCCAAATTCACATCATAGAACCAGATACAAAGACTGTATCGGACATATTCGCCGGCAAGACTCTCGTTTTCACAGGTAGTTTGAACATTTACAAACGTGATGAAGCTGAGGCAATCGTGAAACGCAACGGTGGCAAGGCCTCAGGTAGTGTCAGCAAAAAGACAGATTACGTAGTTGCAGGTGAAAATGCTGGCTCAAAATTAACGAAGGCCCAAGAGTTGGGAGTACCTGTTATTACCGAAGAAGAATTCCAACAAATGGTGCTAGGGGACTACTGAATAGGGAAAAGGCTCTGTAACGAATTCCAGAGCCTTACCGCCGTCGGCTTACTATTGCTTCAACTTGTACACTTTAGAATTGACTATGCCATTCTGTTCCCATGTTGTTTTGACGATCAAAGTAGTCGTCAAATTCGGAGCAACATGCGTCAAATGGTACATATTATTAGTCCCAGACGGGGAGTCAATATGTACGGCACTCTTCTCCACACCAGTACCCTGAATATCAACATTCAAACTGACGGGGACCGAGCCGGTATTGTTCACAGGAAGATTTACCCACGACTTACCTTCATAGTTACCAATGACCGGCTCGCCAACCGCGATATTCAATACTGGTTTGACTGCAGTACTTTGACCAAGCCACGGAAGACCCAGTCCTGCATTCGTGTGGTTTCCGGGAATTACAACTGGCGCCAACATAAAGAGAGCAATAGCAAATGCACCTAATGCAAGTGCAGGTTTGAAGTAACTCTTAAAGCTAAACTTGAACCACGGTTTAATGGTTTTTGCTGCCTCAGCATTGGCTTGGGCATCAATTTTTTTCCAAACTATGGCTCTAAAGTCACTTGGGGCTTCAAGAATTGGCATAGAATTTATTCCGAGCCACACGGACCTAAGTTCGGTAAGTTCGGTCTTGCAGGATGAACACTCATCAAGATGAGTTTCAAAAGGAACTGAGATTGCAGGATCAATGGATCCGTCACAATAGTCAGAAAAGAGCTCTTTAGCTCGTATACAAATCATTATTTATCACCATCTTCGTGTAGAGGCTGCACAATCTAAATGCTCGCTTCCTCTGTGTGACCGTACTAGATCTGAAAATGTTCCATCATGGGTGCAAGTTTTTCTCGTAACGAAAGTCTTGCTCTGTTTAATCTCGATTTTACGGTGCCAATGGGGAGATCCAAAATAACGGCGATCTCTTCATACGACTTGTTTTCAGTATGATACATGACGATCATTAGCCTTTGGTATTCTGGCAAAGATGTAATGGCACTCTGGAGCAGTTCATTACGCTCCATCTTTTCAAATTGTTGTGCTGGGGAAGGCGAAGGGTCTTCGATTTGTCGCTGAACAATAGACTCTTCCAACTCAATGATCTCATGCAAAGATTGGGTTGGTTTGGATCGCTGTCTTTTCTTCTCGTCTAAGTAAACGTTTGTTACAATTCGGAACAACCAGGTGATGAAGCTCGAATCTCCTCGAAAGTTGCCAAGTGCGTTATAGACACGAACAAATGTGTCTGAGGCTATGTCATTAGCTTCATCGTAATTCCCACACAGTCGGTATGCAAAGTTATATACCTTGCGTTCATACCGGCGAATTAGATCGTCAAAGGCACCATTTTCACCTTGCTTACATCGGTCGACGAGCTTTCGCGTTTCGGATGGGTTCAATTCCATCTCTTTTTGGCGTTCTGCGATTCGTAGTTCTCTACTGCTTGAGCTATCCAATTTTTGATCCTTCGGACTCGAGGGCTCGTTTTAGTGCAAGCTGCTCTTCTGTTGAAAGTGGGTGGCTCGGTGCCCCATGTTTGATCGATTTTGCGTACACCCGCACATCCTGTCGACTATGAACTCCTGATACTGCAACACCCGTTTGGTGGTCATCCAAGAGTACGAACGAGAAACTTTGCTCGCCCCCGACATCATCAAAGGCGTCGTATCTTACGAGCCCAACTCTCTGTAATCCATGAGATTGTTTCTCTTGAAGTTGCGACAACTCACTTTGCAGGAATTGAGTCGTTTTACTGGTCCGCTCAACAGCATCGACGTATCCCAGCAGTACGCTCTGTATATCACCGCCACTCGATCCTGAGGTCAATTTTGAATACACACGGTTAAGTATGCCTATACGAGCTAATACGACGAT
>CAISOI010000125.1 GCA_903886985.1 uncultured Chthonomonas sp. | reverse complement strand
TGTGCTCGTCAAAGACGGCTTTATATTGGGTGAGGGCTATCATACTTTTGCGGGTCAAGCCCATGCTGAGATTGAGGCATTGAAAGTTGCGGGGGACTCTGCCTATGGAGCCACTGCATACGTAACATTAGAACCTTGCTGTCATTATGGTCGAACTCCACCCTGTACGGAAGCACTTATAAACGCTGGAGTACGGCGCGTCATTGTGGGTACCCTCGATCCTAATCCCAAAGTTTCGGGAAAGGGAATGGCGGCACTTGCGGCGGCGGGAATTCATGTTGAAACGGGGCTCCTTGAAGAAGAGGCGGAAAAGGTAAATGAGGCATTTTTGCACTTTCACCGAACTGGCAATACATGGGTAACACTCAAATATGCCATGACGCTGGATGGGAGAATTGCCACTTCATCGGGTGATTCGAAATGGATTACCGGTACCGAGGCGCGGGCTCATGTACACGATTTACGCGCACAATCCGCGGCAATAATCTGCGGGATAGGAACCGTTCTTGCCGATGATCCACTCTTGAATGCTCGGCGGGATAATCCGTATCCGCACCAGCCTGTAAGATACGTTCTTGACCCGCACCTACGGATACCGTTGTCGTCCAAGCTGGTAGAATCCGTACATGAATTGCCTCTAGTAGTGGTTTGCTGCATGTCCACTCCGGTCGAATTACGCACTAATTTGGAGCAGAAGGGTGTCGAAACACTTGCACTAGAATGCGATAGTGATGGGCGATTTGATCTTCAAGTGCTTTTAAAGACCATGGAAGACAAGGGGTTGATCAGCTTGTTCGTGGAAGGTGGACCACGGACATATACCGAGTTTTTGAAAGCGAAAAGAGTAAATAGAATAGTGTCGTTCATTGCACCCAAAATTATTGGTGGCGAAAACCATAATGCACCTTTTGGTGATCTTAATCTCGCGCAGATGCGCGATGCAATTGAGATGGAGAATGTGGAGTACCGCTCAATTGGAAGTGATCTCATGTTCACAGGATTGATCAAATAGCCCGTTGTAATCGACATAGAAGCACTGTGATACTCTCCAATTTGTTGGACCTTGGGGGCAACGTTATGTCGATTATTAATTATCTCGATATGAATTGCGACGACCAGAATGAATGAAAACGGCTTGATAATATTGGATGGATTGCAGAAGGTATATCGCGTTCACGAGCGCGAGTCAGGTGCTACTGCGTCCATCAAGAGCCTTTTTAAGCGGAAATATAAAGAAGTTCATGCCGTAGAGAGCGTTTCTTTCACCGTGGAGGCGGGAGAAGTGGTCGGCTTTTTGGGCCCCAATGGCGCGGGTAAAACGACCACCCTCAAAATGTTGGCAGGACTACTGCACCCTACGGGGGGCGACGCGACAGTAATGGGTTTCACACCGTGGAAGCGGGAGAATGAATTTCTTAGGAATATCAGTCTGGTAATGGGAAACCGTAACCAGTTGATGTGGGATATTCCTGCCATGGACAGTTTTGTTGTCAACCGGGCGATCTATCAAATTCCTGAATTGCAATTCAAGGAAACGCTTGACGAACTTGTTGAGTTGCTCGACCTCGGTGCAATAATCAACAAACCTGTTCGAGGGCTCTCTTTAGGCGAGCGCATGAAGTGCGAACTTGCCGCGGCGCTGCTCCATCGCCCTCGCGTGTTGTTTCTGGATGAGCCGACACTTGGAGTCGATGTCACCATGCAGGGACGAATTCGCCAGTTTATCGCGGAGCACAATCGTAAATATGGTGCGACGGTCTTACTGACGAGCCATTATATGGCGGATGTGACTGCTCTCTGTAGCCGCATCATCGTGATCCACCATGGCAAATTACTGTTTGACGGCGGAATTGCGGACCTATCCCAAAAAATTGCGCCATTCAAATTGGTTAGGCTTGACCTTGAGCGTGCGGATTTAGAAGCCAATCTAGAACAGTACGGGGAAGTGACTTCACGGGATGAGACGAAAATAACCCTTCGGGTACCCAAAGAAAACACCTCGGCAGTGGTATCACGTATTTTGACCGAACTCCCCGTAGTTGACCTTACCGTCGAAGACCCTCCTATTGAAGAGATAATTGAACAGGTCTTTCGAGGCGCAGACAAATGAGTGGGGAGTATCCATCGTGAGCTATTGGATAAATGTCTATCGCGCTAATCTTAAGATGGCGATTGCCCAAATGCTCGCATATCGATTTGCAATCCTGATATGGGCTGTCTGGGGCTTTGTAGGACCACTTATTTCGCTTGCTGTCTGGACAGCAGTATCCGCATCCAATAAATCCGGAATTGCTGGAGGTTCGGGCCAATCGTTTTCTCGGGCAGATTTCGCGGCTTACTATTTGGTCTTCATGATTTTCGGTCATCTAACGATGTCGTGGGATGCGTTTGAGTTTGCTTATCGAATTCAGGATGGCAGGCTGTCGCCCAAACTACTTAAGCCTTTGCATCCTATTCACTCGGACATCGCTTTCAACATTGCGTTCAAACTGTGTACCAGCGCAATGGTAATGCCTGCATGGATTTTGCTCTTCGTTCTGCTCCACCCGACGCTTCCAACCTCATGGATAGGGTTAATACTGGCAATTCCTGCCTTATTTCTCGCAGGAGCGCTTCGTTATATTCTTCAGTACGCTTTGGCAACGATTGCGTTCTGGACTACTCGCGTAGAGGCGATCAATCAACTATTTTTTACCGTAGATTCCTTTCTCTCCGGGCGGATTGCGCCTCTCTCGCTATTGCCAGGGGTGATGGGTTCTGTGGCTCTTTATTCGCCTTTTCGAGGCATGGGAGCGTTTCCCGTGGAATTGGCATTGGGCCGAATTCCTACTGCTGAAATTTTGCCGGGATTTGCTTTGCAGATAGTATGGCTGTCGGTTGCTCTCGTTCTATTTCGCACTCTATGGGCGAGCGGAATTCGGCAATATTCAGCGGTTGGAGCATAGGGAGGGAATATTTCCATGCGCCATCTAAAGCTTCTCAGTGTCTTCTACCGATCGAGTATCCAGACTGACATGGAATACAGGGCTGATTTTTTCACGCGAATTATCGCGAGCCTTCTTGGTTTACTCATGAATGTAGGCGCATTTTCCATAGCTTTTCATTACGCCGGCAAAATCGGCGGATGGACTTTTCCACAAGCGATGGTGTTGCTCTCCATTTACTACCTCATGGATGGACTTATCGAGATGTTCATTGCCCCGAATATGCGGGCGGTCATGGAGCATGTGCGTCAAGGTACCTTGGACTATATTTTGCTGAAACCGATAAGTGCGCAGTTTATGTCTTCCTTTCGGACGGTCAATATCTGGCGGCTCGTTAATGTGCTTGTAGGAGTAGGGTTATCGTTCTACACGATCACTCAACGCGGATTGGTTATCGGTGCCACGGAAGCATTTATGTTCGCTGTCACCCTGGCGTGCGGTGCCGTAATTGTTTATTCGTTTTGGTTGTGCCTGGTAACTCTGACCTTTTGGTTTGTTAAGCTGGACAACATCGAGCAAATTGTGTGGCAGGCATTTGAGGCTGGCAGATATCCGATAGATGTCTATCCGATCTGGTTAAAGAACACACTGACCTATGTAATTCCCGTGGTTTTCATTATTACAGTTCCTGCGCAGGCTTTGGCGGGTAAGCTAAGTATGAGTTATTTGCTGGTTTCCATGTTTGTCGCCTTGAGCACTTTGGTAGGAGCTTCCGCTTTCTGGCGGTTTGGATTAAAGCACTATACCGGTGCGTCGGCCTGATATTTTAATTTCGGAGTAGAACGTGTCCGACATAAATCTTTCTATGTTTCGTGCGTACGATATCCGCACACCTTCGTCTCAGCTTACGGATGAGTTGGCACTGAGATTGTGCCGGGCGGAGGCTGTCTATTTCTTAGATACATGCGGAGTCAAGACTGTGCTGATCGCGCACGATGCGCGGCAGACGGGACCTCGATATCTTGAGATCGGTGCTAACGCATTTACAGAAGCTGGGTTGAACGTGTTGGTTATTCCTGGCGTATGCAGCACCAGCCAATTTTACTATGCCGCTATGCGAAATCCCGAGATGGCTGCGGTGATGTTTGGTGCCTCACACAATCCTGCAGGAGACACCGGG
>CAISOI010000124.1 GCA_903886985.1 uncultured Chthonomonas sp. | reverse complement strand
AGCTTAACTGGTATCGTCGCGCAAGTTCAGTGGCAGCCAAATACTCAGTCACCGATTGATGCACAAAAGCGATACGGCCTCCGGTGTGCGGAATCAAAACTGAAGAAGAAACGAGCCAGTTTGCAATGTCACGAACATCGAAACCTACCACGCCCAAGGATTCCTCGCTGGTCTTTAGTATGCGCAGAAGGTCAGTTAGAGGAAATGCCTCCTCGCCACGGTTGAGTGCGTCGTAAGCGGCAAGTGAGAGCGCCTTTTCGATTTCCAGTTTTTCGCTGAATCGTTCGGTGAAAGTTTTACGCAAATTTTCGAAGAATATTCGGTAGAAATCTCGCGGATGGGCTTCTTTAGGCAATCTTATCTCGCCTCTAAGTATGTGCTGAAAATAAAATGGTCTTTGCAACAGCCATTTAACTTCACGATCAAACCTTCCTTCAATCTCGATACCCAAACGTTGAAGCTCAGTCGTCACAGTTGTTTCATCAATCTGGTCGAGGCAGTATGCGGGTAATCCCAACTTGTCCAAGCCATCACTGGTTCGAGATCCAATTATGAGAGATGAACTACTAATTTTGTTGATAAAATTAACAAAGTCAGATTCATATGAGCCACTTTCCCAGTATTCCCGTGGCATCTCGTTGAACGAGTCGAGGAAAATTTTTACCTTGAAGTTCTGCGTCACTTCATCAAGTAGTAGATTCTTTGGTAAGGTCTGACTGACCAACTCACCAAGATTGCCACGATATAATTTGAGGTCAGCCAATATAGGTACAACCGCGGACTTCTCATCAAACGGCTCCGTAAGAGAGATTTCCTCAAGTTTCTCAGCAAGTCGTGCCGCCGCTCGGCGTAAGGAGTATGTTTTGCCTGCTCCTGGCAGGCCAATAAGAAGAGCACGTTCAGGTCCATCATCCAAAAAATTCTCAACGGGATAATGGTCAAAGCTGTTTCGCTCATTGTAGAATCCTGTTCCTCTCTTTCTTTCTGATTCAGTATGAACCCGTATCTGGAATTCAGGAGTTATTTTCGAGATACGTGCCAAACCTGCTGCATGTCGAGCCAAAGCAAGAACTACATCGGGGGTGCGGGGATCGAATCCAACCGCTGCTGGGACTACAGGCGCTTTTTCGAGGAGACAGTCGAGCAAGGTCAAAATTGCCGTGTGGTCTCTATTTTTATCTGGGCGTTCAGTTGTAGCATAGCTAATTAGGTGGATACCATAATTCCGTCTCCAGTAATCACATTCCGCCTCAGAGACATCCGCCATGATTGCATAATGGTCACGGGTTCCGCCCTTGTAGGTATTGGCTAACAGGTCGCGCACATAGATGAAATCAGGATCGCGAAGTCCGAATCCAAGATAAAGAACCGGCCTTGTCGCCAAGAGAGTCTTTAATGACTCCAACGCAGCATGACGCTCCCCACCAGGAAGCAGTTGGCGATATTGTTCACGCGTCAGTATGATGCTGTCGCTATCAGCCGCATCGCCATGAGGTTTGAAAACAAAGTCGATTGCGCGAGCATGAACGATATTGGCTGTTTCGGTAAGATGTCGGTTTGTGATTGGTGGCGGAAAAAATCGATCCGGTTGCCATTGACGAAGGCTCTCTTCGATCAGATTATCGTAGTTCGTTGTGACGAAGACCCGTGGTCCCAAAGACACAATTTTTCGGTGTATCTCATGCGGCTTAGCCACTCCATAAAGGCATACCTTTCGAATGAAATCACCGATTTGTTGTTTTGTTAGTTTGTCAAAACCATAGCTTGCTGCTTGCAGGAGGTCTCCTTTTTGTGCCTCCGAACGGACTAGATCGGCTTTGGCGCCATTCGATTCAACAAATTGCGCCAACTGTTCAATCATGCCTCCCCAAGATGGTAGGCCAGACCATAAAGATATGCCTGAGCCTATAAAAAGGAGGGTGTCTTCTTGTGCGAGAACTTGCTTTAGCTTTTCCATAACCTTGATTAAATTGAGGTGTAATGGCTAACGATCTATGTTCTAGCGGAAATTTCAAAAGAAATAGGTGGTTATGAAGCGTATCCAACTAAATTTGAACCTTTTGACAGGGAGACAGATCAATCAATCATCTATGATACATGGAGTCCTCGGCATCAACCTCTGATACTAAATAATCCCATTGGCATCATAAAACGATAATTTCCCCTTGTCATCGCACAACTAAAAATCCTCAGCCCCGCTACGATAAACAAGTCCAAAGCCGGATGGGATATGCCATCCCGTCCGCATTGTTTTGTTCTGGTTCCCAAGTTATTTTGGAAACATTCTTTGCTCGACTTAAAGCTAAACCATGAACGCCAAGCACCAGCTTGGCATAGGCAATCTCCCCGCCAAGCTGGT
>CAISOI010000123.1 GCA_903886985.1 uncultured Chthonomonas sp. | reverse complement strand
GCCTACCTTGAAGATCTCCAAATCATCAATCTGACCAACATCTTCTCGCGACTCGCGAGAAACAAGAAACAGAGTTGCTTCTTCGCGACCAAGTGAAGCAAATATCGGTGCTTCCAAGGGATCCAAAACTTCGACGTTGAATCCTAGAATATCACGGTAGAATTCCACCGACGCAACAACATTGGTCACTGTCAGTTGGGGAACTATTCTGAACATAGCTATTCCAATCCTTTTTCTGCCATCTCTATTGCTGCCATAAGCGCACGAGCCTTATTGACGCACTCGCGGTATTCACTTTCTGGAATAGAGTCTGCCACGACGCCTGCTCCCGCTTGAACATACGCATTATTTCCGTCAATTAACATTGTACGGATAGCAATCGCGAAATCCATATCGCCACTAAAGCTGAAATATCCTACCGCACCGCCATAGAGCCCGCGACGAGTTGGCTCCAACTCTTCGATAATCTGCATGGCTCTGACTTTAGGTGCACCTGTCAATGTTCCCGCAGGAAAGCATGCACGCGTAACATCAAACGCATCCTTACCTGCCGCCAATTTACCCGCAACGTTCGACACAATGTGCATAACATGACTGTATCGTTCAATTAGCATGAGCTCGGTTACTTTGACACTGCCGTATTCGCTTACTCTGCCAACATCATTGCGACCAAGATCGATCAACATTATGTGTTCGGAACGTTCCTTCTCATCAGCAAGGAGATCCGCAGCTAGCTGCCTATCCTCTTGTGGGGTCGCACCGCGCGGACGCGTTCCGGCAATAGGTCTAACCGTAACTATGCCATCTTTAACGGTAACCAGTATTTCAGGAGATGAACCCACTATCTGTCGCCCGTCAGTCAACTCGATGTAATACATGTACGGTGAAGGATTTACAGACCGAAGAGCTCGATAAACTTCAAACGGACATGCCTCTAATTTCACTGTAAATCGCAACGAGGGAACGACCTGAAATGCATCACCAGCCGCGATGTACTCTTTGCAAGCTATCACAGCATCTTCATATTGTGCCTGCGTCATATTCGCTTCTACAGTAGGCATCGCCTTAGATGGCGGGCTGGAATACGGCATAACCGGAGTTCGCAGTTTGGAAATGATGAGTTCAATTTTCTCAACCGCAGCAACATAAGCGTCTTCCGGATTGCCTTCTATCCGCGCATTGCAGAGAACCTTGAGTCGGTGTTTTACGTGGTCAAAGATGAGAACTGTATCGGTAAAAAGGAAAAAACAGTCATCGGCGTTTAGATCATCTTCGGCACTATTTGCTAAGTCCTCAAAATATCGCACGATGTCGTAAGACATATATCCTACGGCTCCGCCAGCAAATGGCGGCAGCCCTGGAATGTCAACCATTTTATAGCGCGCTAGAACCGTTTTAAGCACATCCAAGGCATCCTCATCAGAGCCTAATTCAATATGCTCGGTCCGGTCATTTTCAAATATTTCGACGTGATTGTCTTTGCTGCGGAACGTGAGGAATGGATCAGAACCGAGGAAAGAAAACCTGCCAATACGCTCTCCCCCTTCAACACTCTCTAACAGAAATGCGCCACGGTTGCCGGCAATCTTCTCAAATGCAGAAACAGGGGTGAGGCGGTCTGCCAGAATTTCCCTATAAACGGGGATCAAATTACCTTGCTTAGAAAGTTCTAGAAATGTTTCCCGATCCGGGGTGACCATCAGAGTAGGATAACCGCCTTGTTGAAGATATGCATTTTAGTCAATGAGGAGAAGGCACAATGCCCAGGGCGGGAGTTGAACCCGCATGCCTGTAAAGGCGAGGGATTTTAAGTCCCTTGTGTCTGCCGATTCCACCACCTGGGCATGTCCAGTGAGTTTATCACAAGCACAGCGGTTAGTCAAGGACGAAAGATGTGAATTTCCGATCTGTCATTGTGCCAATATTTAAGATTCATTCCTAACAGAATCCAACAGTATTTCAATCGACACCCGTGCTTCAATTGACGGTTACGGAAACCTTCTCGATGTAAGTACCACCCGCTGCATTGAACGCCTTGACTTCCACCATGTGACTTCCAACGGTCAAGGAACCTGTTCGAATTTGGAATGCTTCGAGAGCACTATCAAACAGTCCACTTTTCGGAATTGCCGCCGCCCAATCACCACCATCAATTCTGAATTGTACGGCGGTAACCGCGACCAGTTTCTGCACAACCACACCGTCAATCATAATTGACTTGTCGGTTGCGGATGCAACAACTGCCGATGTAATAATTACTGGTAGTGAATTGCAGACAACGAAGGGCTCTGAAATCGCCTCAGCGGTTAAGAATCCTATAGGATTGCTGGGTCGGTCTGAAGCAACAACCTTAAGCTGGTAGGTTCCATCTGCAAGTTTCTCAGTATCTAACGTACGGGATGATTCGCGTCCACTTACGACTGTTCCAGAACCACTTCCCGCTTGCGAGCCACCGCCACGCGCTTGGAAATCCGCATATACCTTCTTTGCTCGTTCCATAACTGCGTCCTTAAGTGCCGCTGGAATGTCTGGATGGTGATCTAACTCCGCTTTCACCGATTCTGGAGTAGGTGGACCGCTGCCCAAAGGAGCGAGGTTACCAATGCCGCTTGGGACAGCGGATGTGGGAACTGGCACGGCGACGGTTCTTGTGACTGTCACAGGAGATGGAAGCCACGTCTTTCCCCCATCACTTGAGTAATACAACTCAAATGACAACGTATCTTTATCGGGATCCGAAGCATCCCACCGGACATTCTGTTTCCCAGACCATCGCTCTCCAGATGTAGGCGACTGGAAGCTCACTTTCGGAGCGGTATTTGCAGGTAAATAATCAATGGTGATGTCTTTGATTTCTGGGGAATGCCCCGCACCATCGCCTGCAAACCCAAGCCGATACTGAAAATACCTACCGGAAGGACTCGCTATTTTCATTCCATCAACCAAACCGGAAACGGGAGCCCATGGAGACCACGACGAGTCAGGTTCGGCACTATTCCCTGTTCGGGATTCTACAGTAACAATTGAACCTGCAGGTATGGCCGCATTTAGACGGGCCACACTCCAACTGGAAGGAAGCTTGGCATCGCGAATCATCGACGTATACGTGCCCGAGACGGTTATCTTGTCAGCAGTTCCGTTAGGGAGGAGAAGGCCTGTTTGTGTTCCGAACAATTCGCCAGAATTTGAACTACCAACAATAAGTAATCCATCATTCGCAGCTAGTAGCGAAGTGAATTCGCCATCCGTTCGAGCATCCAGTGCTTTGGAAGTGCCATCGGAATTGACTTGGAATACTTGGCTTCCGGTAATAGCGTAGGAATAACCCTTTGCGGTGTTCGAAGTCGGCGCGATACCCAAAATGGTTCCGGAAGCTCGCTCCAAAATGACCTTATTAATTCCATCTTTGTTCACAAGAACTATTGAGTTTCGCGGACTTGTTGCGGCTAAAAATCCTCCGTCAGTGGAGGGTGAAAGTGCCGTAATCGAGCTGTCCGCGTTATCATAAACGACAGAAGCTTTGCCGTTTTGATCGGCGCGATAGACTAAACCGGGCGCACCCGTAGCGAAAAGTATCTTGCCCGAACCATCCGGGATGATCGAAAGGATATGATCTGAGTTGGGCTTGCAGAGGATCGTGGCTGACTTAGGTGAAACCCGGTAGACTTTCCCTCCACCTCCACCAG
>CAISOI010000122.1 GCA_903886985.1 uncultured Chthonomonas sp. | reverse complement strand
GGGATTGTTGACGGTGTCTGAGACACGAATGCTGGCAGACTTCTTACTTAAAAGACTCGCTGAAGAACCCCCTAAGCCTAAAACCCTTTTGACCTCTGTTTCTTCTTTCCTTAACAAGAGTGAGCCGACCCGCGTCGATCTGACTGACCTAGTGGAGATTCTTGGTTTCGCGGTGGAAGGCGGATTCGGAATAGCTGCCTACACCGATAGTGAGTTTAATGTACTCGGTCTGACAGATACTGCCGTATCTCAGTAACCATGGCAGTGGCTTCCTCTAAATCTGCACTTGCCGATTCATGTGTTTCAAGGCAAGTGTTTAGCAAAACGATTGCCCGTTCGTAATGTTCTAAAGCAAGGCCGGGGTCTCGTAGATATTCAAAATTAAGCTTGCCCAGCTCATTATGGGCCTGAGCGCGACTGAAAATAATTTCATCGGAGATCTCTGCTCCAGACAGATAATCCAGTTCTTGAAGAAACCATGTTGCCGATTCGTTGTATCTATTACGCCTCTGGAGTATGTTCGCCACGTGGTGGCAGATTTTGGCGCAATCCACTTCCATATTAGGGGTAATAGAAAGCTCTGCAATTTGACGTTCGTACTTGGCAACCAGAAGAAAAATTCGGTCTGCAGGGCGATTTCGCAGTTGGCTCACACAGTTGAGCACACCTTTTGCTGCAGTGGAAGCAGCGTCCGAGTCACCCAAAACATTGTAAGTGTCAGTAGCTGCTTGAAAATAAGCAACTGCCTCGGGAA
Organism: uncultured Chthonomonas sp.; assembly: GCA_903886985.1. GTDB lineage: Bacteria > Armatimonadota > Chthonomonadetes > Chthonomonadales > CAJBBX01 > CAISOI01. The sequence continues at coordinate 1,211 of CAISOI010000122.1, read as the reverse complement.
TGCGATCGGCATCCGACAACATCTTGGCCAGCTTCAGGGAATTAGCCGCATACAGCTGTTGCATTAGCTCTGTCTTCTCTTCCAGCGCGTGCAGTATAGAAACTGCATTTCTCAGCGTCTGAATCGATTCCATCTCTTGGCCCTCGTCAGAAAGTCGGCAACTTAGATCTACAAGGTATTCAATTTTCTGTGCTTCGGTCAATTTGGCTCCAAAACTAATTTAGGTATATCACGTTATACGTCGCGACCTAGCGACAACGTTTCTGTCTGACTGCAAAAACAGTCTAGCGGTTCCGAATGTTTCGGAACCGCCATAAATGCACTGTTTAATAGCAACCGACTCCTTAGAGGCTCTTTTTTGCGAAGTACCAGTCTTTGGTGTCGTAGCCTTCGGTTAGTCGCTTTTCTGCTCCGGCCTGGGTTGCAGGTGCCTTCACAATGACATCATCTCCGGGTTCCCAGTTTGCGGGAGTAGCAACGTTGTTTGCATCGTGTGTCTGTAACGCTTCCAGCAAGCGTAATACTTCGTTAATACTTCGTCCATTGGTTAGTGGATAATATATCATCGCCCGCACAATTTGCTTTGGGTCGATGACAAACACGCATCGGACAGTAGATGTGGAGTCCGCACCGGGATGAATCATCCCGTATAGCTGTGCGACCTTAGTATCTGGATCGGCTATTACTGGAAACTTGATCTTAACACCGAAGTTCTCTTCAATGTTGCGAACCCAGGCGATGTGCGCCCACACACTGTCGATAGATAGCCCGATCAGTTGGACACCCTTTTCTTCAAACGTTGGAGTTAACTTCGCAAATTCTACAAACTCTGTAGTACACACGGGAGTGAAATCTGCGGGGTGTGAAAAGAGTATTACCCATTTGCCTTCGAAATCAGACAAGCTGATATCGCCCTGAGTGGATACCGCTTTAAACTGAGGTGCTGGTGCATTCAATCTTACTAATGGTTGTTCTGTCAAAACGTCGGACATCCGTCTTTTTCTCCTCTAAATAATAAAAACGTGTTTCTATTACGCAAGCATTCTGCAATCGTGAAAATAAACTATACTAAATCAATCGGAATAGTATCCTAAATTGACGTAGTAGTCAATGGGTCCTTTCTTTGTTGGAGGCTAATTGTTCGAATGCAAGGTGCCCCGCGACCTATTGAACGGTCATGCTATCCTTTTATACGTTATGCACCTCCAATC
>CAISOI010000121.1 GCA_903886985.1 uncultured Chthonomonas sp. | reverse complement strand
TGATTAACAACTTAACTTTTTTTAGCGATTGCGTTTCAGACTTGAGAATATTTCCAGCGAGCAATCCGAGGATCATTGTCCCTAATGTTGGAATAAAGCTTAGCGTGAGATAGCCTCCACCGTTATACACGAATGGCTTCTCACGCGGGAATAAGTTAAGGAACCATTGGTCAAAGTGGGCAGCAAAGTTTGTGTTTTTGTCCCAATGTGCTGCAAAGCCTTGAAGGTGCTGGAAATCTGGTTTTACTCCAACCGTTGTATAGTCAAATCCTGTGGGAGGGAGGGGATGTAATGCAAACAACAACCAGTATCCTACCAAGACCCCTGCGGCCGCGAATGCATGAATTCTTGGTTTTTTGTCGGCTAATAAAAACAGGAAAGTGTATCCAAGCCCGATCTGGCTGAGTGTGTCCTCAAACGTGAAGTACGTTTGAGGTTTATTATCCGATCGTAAGAAGACTCCAAGAAGAATCAATGCCAACGATCGAATTACTGCATGGAACAACATTTGGTGATAAGATTGTCCGCTATTTTTTCTATTTGACAACGAGTAGATTGCTGCGACACCTACCAGAAACGAAAATGATGGTTGAATCATGTCCCAAAGGGAGCAGCCAGTCCATCGAACATGATCCACCTGATAGTGAAGAAACTGCCAGAGTGCACTTTCTGGGTAAAGCTTGACGACGCGGGAAATCTCTAACCCTTCGCTCGCCATAAGAAGCATGACAAAACCTCGATATGCGTCAATCGAAATTACTCGCACCTTTTCTGGAATTGTCTTCGGAGCCATTGTGTCGGTCAAGCCTGAGTCCTAAAAAAGAATCGTCAAAGGGTTATTCTCATTTGCGACTTCAGGTTCCTTCTCTATCACGGTGGCTCAAGTAAAACTCGTGGTGCATATGGCATCACCGGCAGGAACAAGACGTCCAGATCTTGAAAAGTGCATACCAACGAACTGGAATTGTAATTGGGGCAGATTCATTGCCTGGGAAAGAGAGATTTGAATGAAACTTATGAGAATTGCAGCGATGACAATCTTGGTGATACTTGCTCAATCTCGAGTGATTGCACAGAAGGATGTTGTTATTGCGGATTTTGAAGGCAGGGACTACGGAGAATGGATAGTTTCAGGTTCTGCATTTGGCTCCGGACCAGCCCATGGAACCCTTAAGAATCAGATGTCTGTTTCTGGCTTTCTTGGGAAAGGTTTGGTCAATTCTTTTAACGGCGGAGACGACTCTGTTGGAACATTGACTTCGCCCGAGTTTAAGATTGAACGCAAGTACATCAATTTTCTTATTGGCGGTGGAAACTTCGAAGGCAAGACCTGCATGAACCTGCTTGTAGGGGGTAAGCAAATGCGGTCTTCGACCGGTTCAAATAGCGAACATTTGGATTGGGCTACCTGGGATGTTTCAGACCTTGTTGGCAAAATGGGCAAACTTCAGATAGTTGACAATGCAAAAGGCGGTTGGGGACATATTAACATTGACCAGATTACTGAGAGTGACCACAAGTTTGAACACTTTGTAGTTCTTGATCCACTATACGGAGAGACTTATCGTCCGCAGTTTCATTTCACTGCAAAACGTGGTTGGCTAAACGATCCAAACGGATTGGTATATTATGCGGGGGAATATCATATGTTCTTCCAGCATAATCCGTCTGATACTGCATGGGGAAACATGACTTGGGGACATGCAGTAAGCAAAGATTTATTACATTGGCAGCAGCTTCCTAATGCCATTGAGCCCGACAACCGAGGAACGATTTTTAGTGGGTCGGCTGTGGTTGATTTCAATAACACTGCCGGGTTCCAAAAAGGAAATGAACGAACCCTTGTTGCTATGTATACCGCAGCAGGTGGAACCAATGATATTTCAAAAGGTGTGCCATTTACACAGTGCATGGCCTATAGTACCGACAAAGGGCGGACTTGGACAAAATTTGAAGGCAATCCAACAATTCCACACGTTAAGGCTGAGAACCGAGACCCTAAAATTGCTTGGCATAAGGAGTCCAAACAATGGATTGTCGCCTTATACTTGGATGGAAATGACTATGCCCTGTTTCGATCAAAGGACTTGAAAAAGTGGGCGCAGGTCCAAACCATCAATTTGCCGGGTTGTAGTGAATGCCCTGATTTTTTTGAAATGCCCATACAAAATGGTGCTGGTAAGTCAGCGTGGGTTTTCACAGCGGCGAATGGTCAATATCTT
>CAISOI010000120.1 GCA_903886985.1 uncultured Chthonomonas sp. | reverse complement strand
CTGGTAAGATCCATGTCGGCAAGGTCATCTCCGCCAACTACAATGAATGTATCGTCCTTGAAGAACTCTTCAACCCGCTTTACACTCCCTGCGTCACCCCAAAGTTGATCTTCGCGCGACCAAAAGATCTTGACCCCGAGATTGCTGCCATCGCCAAAATAAGCTTCGATTTGGTCACCCAGATAGTGGACATTCACCATGATCTCGTTGAAACCATGTTTCTTGAGCAAGAGGATTATGTGCTCCATAACCGGTTTGTTTATGATTGGAACAAGTGGCTTGGGTAAGTTCCTTGTAAGTGGATCCAACCGGGAACCTACACCGGCTGCAAGAATCATTGCTCTCATAACGAAAGTCTCCTAAGTATGATGTTTAACGAATTGTGGAACAATTAAGAGTTACGGACTGAACTCACAAATGGAATCTGCAACATAATGAACTTGTTCTTCGGTTAAGCCAGGATGAATGGGAATTGATAAGACTGTCTGTGTTGCATTCTCGGCGTGAGGAAATGCACCCGGTTTGTAGTCTAGGGACTCGTATGCCTTCTGCAAATGCAGTGCTAGTGGATAATATATCCCGGTATCGACTCCGCGTGATTTCAAATGCAATTTCAGGGCATCCCGATGATTTGATCTGACAGTATATTGGTGGTAAATGTGGTGAGCGCGGGGATCGCAGAACGGCAATAGAACGTTAGCACTCTTCAACCGGCTGTAATAGAGGTCCGCATTACGACGTCGGGCATTGTTCCATGATTCGAGATGAGGGAGTTTTACCGCGATGATGGCGGCTTGCAAAGCATCAAGCCGGCTACAATAACCCACTCGGTCGTAGACATAGCCACCCCCACTGCCATGGAATCGATACTTCCTCAAACCGTCTCTAATTGACTCACTATTGGTTAATATCATCCCGCCGTCTCCACATCCTCCAAGATTCTTTGTAGGAAAGAAGCTGAGTGTGGCTGAACCAGTCCATTCACCTAGTTGTTTGTTCGCAAATGCACCGCCTATGGCCTGTGCTGCGTCCCAAATGAGTTCGAGCCCATTTTGTTCGGCGATTTCGATAATTGCGGTGCGATCGGCCATTTGACCAAATAAGTCCACCGGCATAATTGCTCGGGTACGAGGCGTTATAACTCTCTTGATCGCTTCAGGATCTATATTGAAGGTCTGAGGGTCAATATCGGCGAAAACGGGCTTTAGACCTGCAAGAGCAATAGCTTCGGCAGTAGCAACAAAAGTAAACGGAGATGTAATTATCTCATCCCCCGGATTAAACCTATGGGCAACCAGTGCTAATAGCAGTGCATCTGTACCGGAATTGACTCCGACCGCATACTTGGCGCCGCTATATTCCGCAATTTGTTCTTCCAGATTAGATACAGTTGGACCAAGAATAAACTGCGCGCTGACCATTACTTGATGGATTGCGTCATTGATTTCATCTTTGATCTCTAGATATTGTGAAGGGAGATCAACCAGACCGACTTTCAATACAGCCTCCTGCACCAGAAATTAATCAATCTGGCATTGCCCTACTTTATTCTTGATTCTATATCTTGGAACCCGCTTCGATCACCGATCCGCTGGCAAGTACTGCTCCAGAGGACACTTGCGATGCCAGCATAACTTTTACACCAGTGTCG
>CAISOI010000119.1 GCA_903886985.1 uncultured Chthonomonas sp. | reverse complement strand
GGGTAGGTCAAGTGATCAAGGAGCGCCGCCCTTCGTTCAAGGTGATCGCAGTCGAACCGTCGGCATCGGCCGTCTTATCTGGTCAACCTAAGGGACCCCATCCAATTCAAGGTATTGGAGCCGGCTTCATTCCAAAGAATCTAGACATAAATATTATCGATGAGATTATTCAGGTGACGGCTGTAGACGCTATGGATATGGCGCGAAGAATGGCAAGAGAAGAAGGCGTCTTTGCAGGGATATCTTCAGGAGCAGCCGTTTGGGCTGCAATCCAAGTGGCAAACCGAATAGAGAACGAGGGCAAGCTCATTGTGGTGATCATTCCTTCGACTGGTGAGCGCTATCTTTCGACTCCAACCTATGCTGATCTCGGGTAGGTAATGCCATCTGTTACAACAACTTGTCCCATCGAGTGATAATGCGGTATCTACCTATCTTGCGGTTTATCATTGGGATCATAACAGTTAGCTTAGCGGCTCCTTATGCGACCGCTCAGACGATTGCAACCTTTAACTTTAAAGACCCCTCCCAAGTCAACCATTGGAAGGGTGCTCATGATATATCAGGGGTTGAAGCATGTCCGGACGGAATGAAGATATTCATTTCCGATAACGACCCTTACCTATATGGCCCTCGCATAGACTTGCCCAACGGAAAAGCACTATGGGCCACCGTTCAGATTTATTCCGAAACGGGTGGAATCGGACAACTTTTCTATTTCCAAAGCAATATCACAGAAGAGAAATCCGTGCGTTTCCCTGTCCGAAAAGGACGATGGGAAACAATTCAGGTAGCGTTGCCGCCACTATCGGCAAGTACTCAATTCCGCCTCGACCCTCCAGGCACTTCGGGAATATGCACTGTGAGCAGTATCTCGTTTGCTATTCGTAACGTTTTACCTACTGCAATATTGACCAAGCCATCGCACTTTTCTCCCAAGAGCAATCGGTTTGCTCTTGCGAATGGCCCTTTAAAACTAACTCTTGGAAACAAGCTGGGACAGATGTCCCTTAATACAGGAGCCACGGAATTCGCAGTCGGCCACAATCGACCCCAAATGGCGATCTTGAACGCCGGTCAACCCGTTTGGATTGAAATTACAAATGCAGACACTGCCATAACAAAGAGAAATAACAGTCTCACAATTCAGTCTAAATGGCGAGATCCAATTGGCGCCATTTGGAGCTATGTGCAAAAATTCGACACCACAAACAAATCCTCTGGAATTGAATGTTCTGCTTCGTTGAGCTGTAACCAAAATAGAGAGCTACTGTACTTTCCCGTCGTAATGTTGCTGCCTGGATTTGGCAGTTTTGGAAACCAGCGTAATCAGGGACTCTTTGGGGGATTGGAATATCTCGACAGTCCGGACAGCAGCAGCTCTGAAGCCGATATCATTGGTCCAGGATCCCATCGGCAGATACCAGACATGATTCGGGTGACTGTGCCCATTATGGTAATCCAAAACAATCGGAACTATCTCGCGCTCGCATGGAAGCCGTCAGACTTAGTCGCTCCAGTTTACGACTCTCCGAATAGAATGTTCGAGGTTGAGGGGCACCTTATGGGCCTGATATTTCCTGGTTCCAATGGATTCAACCGAGAGGAGGGAAGTCTCCTACCCTACCAAGGCTTCAAATTGAAAGCCAACCGTGCGGCGACAGCGGAATGGACAATTTTCGGCGGCGCTGCAGAGAATGTTATTCCTGCACTTCAAGCATATACGACTACCAAGGGACTTCCAAAGGTACCTATCGCAAACAGAATCAACGAAGCACAGAAATACTACAACACCGCTGCCGCAGGATATCTCAATTCGCACATTGCTAAGCAGGGACTTTTCCAACATGCATGGCCCGGTCAATTTGGATTTGGTTCCGCAGCTGACGCGGCAGTCTATATGAAATGGCTGTCGACTCAAATTCAAGGAAATGATGCAGCCACCAAAACAACGCTGCTTGCAAGTTCAGCAGAAGCGATTAGCCATGTTCCCATTACAAGCAGGTGGACCAGCAGTATTGGACACGTTCGTCACCCACTCGCACCATTGGTGTTCGGTGAAGTTGAAGCCAATATGCACGCTGCTCAACAGAATGCATTGCGCCTCCTCGGCTCTTTGGAGTCACCCGGTGGCACAGAATATCGTTGGAATGGTTCAGGACCAGACTATGGTAAAACTCACTTCGCAAAAGATGCCAATGGCCGCACTGCCCAGCGTATTGCCGAAGTATTGGAAAGTTCAGCGTTCTCCGGTGACAGCACGCTAATTCACAGAGCTATCGTTGCCCTTCACAGTCTTGACAAGTTCTATGGGTCCGTCCCGCGAGGCGCACAAACGTGGGAAGTTCCACTGCACACCCCTGACATTTTGGCCTCCGCCTACCTTGTCAAAGCATATCTTCTCGGATACGAATTGACTCACGAAGCAAGTTTTCTGAAACACGCATCTTATTGGGCGTGGTCGGGTGTACCGTTTGTCACTCTGTGGAATCCGACTGGACAGGAAATTGGGCCCTACGCAACGACAGCAGTTCTCGGTGCCACACAGTGGGTAGCCCCTAACTGGATGGGTCAGCCAGTACAATGGTGCGGTCTGGTTTATGCAGATTCACTTTACCGATTAGCAAAATTTGATTCCTCCAGCCCGTGGAGAAAGATAGCTGATGGAATAAGTGCCTCAGGGGTTCAGCAAATCTGGCCCATCGGTTCTGATAAAGATAGACAGGGTCTACTACCCGACAGTGTGCTCCTAAAGGCACAATTGAGAAACGATGCTGCGATAAATCCAGGCACATTGCTCCCAAATGCGGCTCAACTATTCATTCACAAACCACTTTACGATTATCTCTTTGTTCCCCATAATCATTTACGTATCTTCGCAGCTGGTCAGATCAAATTGATTTCGCAGACGGACAAAACACTCGCCGTATCAGTTACTCCGTGGTCCCCTGATGAGAGCTATGTGCTTATCAACGGAATATCTCGGGAGGCGAAGACTGTGACCTCACCCACAACTGCCAAAATTACAGAAAACCTTGAATTGGGAGCAAGAGTCATTGCTATCTACGGTCAAACACAAATAGCAATAAGGCTAGATTAGTCCACGTATTCTGAAAACGGATGTCGTGCCAGCGAGTATAATCAACAATACATGAAGAACATCGTTATTTTAGGCTCAACCGGCTCCATTGGAACACAGTCTCTGGACATCGTGAGCCGACTGCCGGACAAATTCAGGGTCATAGGACTTGCCGCAAACGGTAATGCAAAACTTCTTGCAGAACAGGCTTCCCGATTTAACGTACCGAATGTTTCTATTGGGGATGGTACCGGCAAACTCGAGGAGTTGCGGTCCAATCTCACGGGAAACGTGAATGTATTTCAGGGCGTCGACGGAATGTGTTCACTCTCGACCCTTCCTGAAGCCGATCTAATCGTTGTCGCTGTATCGGGCGCAATCGGGATTAAACCAACCCAAGCTGCCCTCGAGCTTGGAAAAGATATTGCACTCGCGAGCAAAGAAGTGTTGGTTGCCGCGGGCGAGCATACTATGGAATTG
>CAISOI010000118.1 GCA_903886985.1 uncultured Chthonomonas sp. | reverse complement strand
GCTCCACGACGAACACGCGCTGGAACTCATCAATGAAGCTTGGATGAGCCGGAAAGAGGGCGACAAACTGCTCAATTTCTGGACCTACAACCTCAAAGAGTTTGGTCTGCTTCATGAGGAGTTCACGGATACTCTGCCGCTGGGACTCATTCTTTTGGAACAGATGTTGCTCGATGAGTTGCTTGACGCCTTTGTTATCAATAACGAAATCATGGAAACGCTGTCGGACACGGTTCACATCTTCGGCGATGTGATTAAATCGTGGGTTGTTGAACAGCAGTTCCTGAATACCTGCCATGAACGCGAACCGTGAACCATTGCAGTACTCTCCCAACGAGCGAAGGATTGCCAAATCCAGAACGAGATCCATATCGTTACGGGTCTTCAGGAATTCCAGAAGTTCGTCAATAATGAGCAAGACGCCCTTGCCAGGACACACCTTGTCGAACTCCACCATATAGCGCTCGAACTCATCTTTGACGTTGGACACCTCACGCTGGTCGCGGAAGGTAAAGGAAAACCCGCACGGCGTAGCCAACTGTTCCAGCTGTTCCACGATGATCTGGTAGAGGTTCATCATCGTGCCACCGAGTTCGCAACGCTTGACCTTATATTTCCCCGCAAAGCGTTCCAATTTGGCGCGCCACCCCGAGTCTCGTACATTGGTAAGATACGAACCATCCTCCGCAAGAATGGAAAGGAAACTCATGACGTGGCTTTTGCCCGTGCCGTAGTTGCCAACGACGAAGATGCCTTTACCCTCAGTACCGCTTTCAAAATCCAGTTGTGGAATCGCGACCGTCTCAATGGTTTCACCAAGACTAGGCGTGATGACAAACGTCTCAACGAGGCGCTTTGCTTCGCTTTTACGGTCCGCTCTCTCAAGTTGGATGACCGTCTCGATAGGGTTTAGTGTGAATAGGTCGCCATACTTCATGCGTTGTAGTTACCTCAGAAGTAACGAATTCCGGCGGGTTGGTTAAAGTCGCAGTGGGCCGGGGCTTGGATGTTCTAATAGGATAGACAAAGATGTGCGAGTGGCGCATGGTACGTCACTCGCACACAGATTCTCTCAATATATTCGGTAAGGGGGTTCAAAATCCCTGCTCCTACCCAAATTGCCTAATAGCAATTATTACACAGTACACAAATGCACTGATATGCGTATTCGCCTCGTTTAGAAGTCGGGAATTTTACTTCGCCAATTAGAGCGGCGAGGAGGATTCCTAAAACGGCGAAGTAAAATTTTCCACTTCGCCGTCATTTACCGCCTTGCATCAAGCGGCGCATGGAGAACTGAAAACAGCAAAAGCATGACGATAAGACACTCACGATACACCACAACTCGGAGAGCCTGAAATAGTCTTATATGGGGTAGTGTATATCTACCTGACAGTATGCTTCTGAAGTGTCTGATACACTCGACAAACATCGGCAAAACTCATGCGAAATTGGGACTGCCCCGTAAGGTCATAGATGATGTCTTCTGTTAAATCAAACAGTAGTAGTCCTTGGTCTGCCATGGAGAGGCAGCGTTGCGCTGACAGCAGCAGGGGGTCTTTACCAGACACCTGCAACTGGGAGGTATAGTATCTGAGGGAACGCAGACGTTCAAATTCCTTCCAGTTGATGTTTATTTCGGTTAGTTTACTGAATAGTTGCAAATAACTACTGGCACGTAGCCAACCTTCTTCAAACCCCACCATGGGTACAAAGACAGTCTTCCCCTGAACATATCGGAGCTTCCGGTAGAGGGAGAGAACATTTTTCAGAGCGGGGAGAGGATAGAGATGGCTGGCCGCTCTTAACGTCGTAACACAGCCTTCACGTCTCAAAATATCTATCAGCCTGTTGTCCAGTCCTTGGGGATGCCAGGTGCCAACATACATTAGCATCCAGACAATCCTGTCAAAATCCGCTGGAATGTCGTCCACTGCGGCGATAAGAAAGGCTATCCCTTCTTTCTCGACATGAGTACTCACTCTTGATTTCATTCTATTCGATGGTGATCCTGTAGTGGAATATCCTGATACATACTCTCGCCGCATGAATTCTGCATCAAGCCCGGGCCATGTGGTTTCCGTATACGGGATTGGATCGTAAGCCTCTTCCGCGATAAATGTCCTCAGTGTCACGCGCACATTCTGTACGGCACGCTGTGCCTCTTTCTGATAATCCAGCCATCCCTGTAACAACGTCTCATGATCCCATTCCAGGTCCATATCGATCAAAGCCAGATGCACCTGTTCACTGGTGAATATCTTGCTAAGGATCGCGGGGATGCATCGTTGATACAAGGTCTCCTCTCCGGCTTCGAAGCACATGGGTTCTTCTTCAAAACCCCTTTGAATCGTCATTCTTTCATAGCTGCAGTCTGAAGTCCGTTCGAAACAGTGGAGCGAATTCTGACTACGCAGTATC
>CAISOI010000117.1 GCA_903886985.1 uncultured Chthonomonas sp. | reverse complement strand
GTACGATTCCTCTATATACAAATCGACTCGGTGTGGCGATGGCAGTGACAGGAATGGAAATGCCCGGTCTGCCCGTTTTGTGACTTGAATGGGCGAAATGACGAATGGGAGAATGGGTGCGCTGCCGCAGTCTCGTTTTTCTTCAATCACTGTTACGTATTCAGTTGTTAATTTGGCATGCATGGTGCTCCTTTCGATTTCAGAGTGTGTACGTATTCGATTTTTCCTATCCCGCAGCCCCTCATACGATCGAAGCAGTGCCGCGCAGGCAACCCTCCAAAGGAAATGGATGCCTGGAAAGTGCTGTGTTACGTATTCAAGTGACGCCGTGCGTATTCAATTGTTGTTTGGCAAGCATATTGCCAGCTTCTACAGCGACGATTGGATGCAATTTGGTGCGGCCGCAACAATTTGAACCCGGGTTCAGGGCGTCGGTTGTTCTGTCCGACGGCCCGATGTTTTGTGCTTACAATTAACTACTCGTTTGGGGTTGAGAAATCCGGAAAGGTTGTGGGAAGTTTTTTTGAAAAATTTTTTGGGAGGGCGGTGTCGGGAACGAAAGTAAGTCGATTCTGGAAGCGAAAAGCGGATTTCCCCATGTCTTGAAGTGACTTCTGCGTTCCGCAATGCAGCAACGTTCTACAATTCGAACAAGAGTAATGAAAAGTCACCCTGAGGAACGAAGGGTCTGCTTTTGAATTTGAAAAGGCTACGTCGAAAACAGATGCTTGGCTTCCGCCATAATCATCTGTCTACATTGCGAAGGAATTGGGCGTCGCTCGAGCATGACACGTTGTGGGATTGTTCGGTCACGAATACGTGATTCTAGGTTGATGGGTTCACTGGGTTCTCGCCTGCGCAAGAAATACTAATAGCTACGGAGTGAAGGTATGAGATGATCCAAGAGCTGCGGCAATCAGAACACCCGAGTCAAGATATGTCCGAATCACGTGTTCGCCGATCAACAGCTAACTCAGCATTAATCGCTTCAAGGGACAATAGTCTCTCACCGGAAGCTACAATCTTAGCACGAATTATAGACAACTGTCGGCCAAGCTGTGTGCGAGGATTTGGCAACTCAGCTGAATAAATCAGGTTCGGCTCTCTTAAACTATGTTTGCCACTAGTCGGCGAAGTTGTTGGCATAAATTTGCACTCCAAATTGCTGGCTGTCAGTCGCCAACTTTAGATTATTATATGTGGGTGCTCCCGAAATGTCAAATTACTTGAAAGCCATGCTTATCGTCGAGGAGCTTTTCTGCAGTGCATCACCTTCTATGGTCCTTACCCAATTGCAGTCGCAGGCGTTTGGCGAGGGTTATCTACTTAGGGCGCGGAAACAGGTGACGAGATTCCTGTGCGGACGTGAGTACTCTCTACATTCCTACATGTGCGGAAAAGGCGGGTTGTCGCGTCGTCAAGCGACTTCGCGTATGAGTCGAAGTTAAATGTAACTAAGGAGCTTTTTGTAATCCTTTCCTCCAATTTAGTCCATGAGCCACATTCACATCCTTCTAGTTGATTCGTGTGTCTACGGGCTCATCAGTGTATCTCTATTTTGTACGTATCTGGTTCCAGATAGGCTGGTGCCCAATTCAGTTCGGAGTCAAACCATATCGAATAATTAGAAAAGCTGATGTTCCAGTTCATGTAAGCCTCGCCATTATTTAATAATAACAACGTACCATCTGTAAAATTGATACACAGATTTTCATTCCTCCGTTGGTCAATCACAGCACTCACCACTTCTTTCCCGAGAAGGTTTGACATGCATATGACCTTCCCGCCTTCATCATGGATTGATCCATCTGCCACTTGAATAACCGTTTGTTCATTGTCAATTAATCGCCAACTACCCCATGATATGCACATTATTTCAGCGTCCAGATAAAATCCATGTGCATATTCATCGATGAAGACCCTGGTTACGACTTTTCCGATCAGTGCGTTAACTTGATACTCTTTCAAAGGTCCACCTCAACTATCTCGTCTGACAAAAATGCGGTCACGGAGCCGGTTTACAGCAATCGTTCTTTGGGCTGTATGTCTGCAAAGGGGCGCATAGCATGCCCACGCATTATGGATCTCGGGAGTTCACTTGCCGATTGATATGATTCCTTCAAATTCGTGAAAGAAGTCACACGGGGAATATCCGTACTCAATACATATTTCAACCATTGATTCTATCGGCATCTCGACAAATTTCGTTACTGATTCAAAGTACTCTGCTGTTCCGGCAGCTTCCCTTCCTGCAGTGTCAAATCTCTCCAGGTAGTTCGGGAATACAGTCTCAACGTCTATCGGAAAAGTGGCTCTCAATTCAGTTGGAGGCGGTACCGATTCAAAAAATTTATCGATCAGTTCAGCTGCAGGAATTCGCAACACAATGCACAATCGCAGAATGTGTACGACACGCAAGGTGACTTGTTCGTCATCATACGACTCAAGATCATAATAGCTATCCTTCGAAATTCCAATGATGGACGCCGCAGCCTTAATTGACAAACCAGCGGCAATCCGCTTTTCGGCTATATAGGATCGAGCATCCAGCAGTACGGATGTCATTTATAACTTCCTCAGGGCGTCAGTATTATCCAGAAGAGTTGAACCCATCATTGGACATGGACGTTCGATTAGTTTGGCAAGATATAAAGGTTACAACACCAAACGAAGCGTTTATCCTATCTTCGCATCAGCTACATCCAAGAAGGTGGATATGTCAGCATCCTCCGCACAATGTTGGTAACTTCCTTGTCGTAACACGGATAGATCAAATATGACGCCAGATATTGACCTATGTCGGGCATGAATTTCACAGTTGCCCCGGAGTTCACATATTCTCGAGGCATAAACATCAGAAGTCGTGTTCCGGCACGGTTCGACAAGCAGTTGACAATTCTAACCAAATCCTCATCACACTTTATTGCGATAATGATGACGACATTGCGCCCCTTGAATGTGTTCGAATTCCAGTCTGCCTTTTCCATTTTGACCAGTTTGTCGGTGTAATTTTGTGTTAAGACTCCGTACATATAGTCGCTAAAGTCTTTGTCATCGCTCAAAATGACAACTCTGAATTCTTTTGGCTTCCGAAACTGTTTGAACCATTGGAATGGATTGATGGGGTTTCCTCCGGGCAACTGTATTTCAGGAGACGGCTAGCTGACCGCAAACCATGTTCCGCTATCTCACTATTTGGTGAACCGATTTGTGTGTTCTCATTAAGGAGTAATAGCATTTCTTGCGAACTGATAATTCATTCATTTGCTTATAGTTACACTCTCTTGGCAGATCTCTTTGATCATCAATGAAATACCTTCAGGGGATACTTCCGGCTTATGAATCGACCTACAAGATATGAAGATTGAAGCGAAGTCATCAACTATTGTCATCAACGGAGTGTTTGAGGCTCAGCTCTCGGTTCCTGAAGGTTAGCGTCACCTATTGTCTTTGCTTTGGCACTCCTCGATTGCGTATAAAGGAGATAAACGCCAGAGACTACGCACAACAACGCTCCGATGTCATTTAGAAGTGATAGTGCAGATTTTGTCGCCGGACTATTACTAGGTAGTGATCTGCCCAAATAACTTACAGAATTGAAGAGGGAACCAAAGAACATTATCAACATCACCTTCGATAATGCAAACTGTTTCCGAGACTTTGTGACTTTGAAACCTACAAAGACCATGACTGTACTTAGAAAGTAAACTATTGTTCTGGCTGAAAGAACCATTGTGTCCGCCATTCGGTTTGAAAATTAGTCTGTACTCGTTAATTGTTGGTTTCTACCTTGAGCATAGTATTAGTGAACTGTAACAGTTTTGAGATCACGAGTCAATCTGCTTACCATCGATAACCTGGCGCTCTCAAGGGATTTGGGATCACTTACATCCTGCTCCTGGCTTGTATACGTAGTGAAGGCATTTCAAACGTCATTATCTTGGGCTGATTTTGAATACCAAATCACACCATCGTTCCAAAGCGATCGACACCGCTACTAATCAAAATGAAAAGGACCTCGATCAAAAATTGATCAAGGTCCGAGTCAATGCAAATGTGTTTCCCTTTTTCAGAAGTTATCGACTTCGTGAATAGTCCGTAGGTGTCAGGATAACAGACTTAACGCCGTTCGGCGCCGTCAAGGAACCGCCCGCTTCTTTTTCGGTGGCGGCTCTGGCTGCGATCCAATCCGGGTCTGCGCCAAATGCTTTGTTACTCTCTGCTTTTTGTTCTGCGGATTTGTAAATCAGCATATAGACCAGCGTTTCATCTGCGGATTTCTGGTCTTTGTCCAAAATCCAATACCCAAAATTCACAGCACCATGCTTTGTGAATAGGCCCATCGTGTAGTCCTTGAATCGTTTGAGCAGCCGATCCAAATTACCGGCAGAAGCGGTATATGTGCGTAGTTCATAGAGTTGCGGCTCTTTGGAAGGGACGGATTTGACCGCTGGTGAGAAGTCGGTGGTATGGAGGAAGGTGGATTCCACTTTATCAACCAGCTTGCCGTCCTTTTCGGATTCCGCTTTGGCCGATACCCAATCTGGATCTGCTTGAAATTCCTTCCAAGAGACTTCGCGGGCTTCTCGGCTGGGGTAGGCGAGAATGTAGATAAGTTTGCGATCTGGATTTGGAACGGGAGTCCAGTATCCAATATTGGTCATGCCATGTTTTCGGAATAGCTTGGTGGTGTGGTCTCGAAATCGTGCATTGAGCGCATCCAGTTTGCCTTCGGCAGCATAATAGACCCGCATCTCATAACTACGTTTATCTTTTGGATCGTCAGCTTTTGCACCGGAGAGGGTTATGGTCATTGCTGACAGAGCAAATGCAAAACCCAATGCGCACTTTAATTTGAAAATGAATGGCATGAATAACTCCTGCTGTTTGATTTGATTGAATCGTACCCGTTTTTGGCACCGCATGCAGAATTGAG
>CAISOI010000116.1 GCA_903886985.1 uncultured Chthonomonas sp. | reverse complement strand
GGTCGAACACATCAGATTCGCGTTCATTGTACCTATGTGAACCATCCGGTTGTGGGAGATGCTGTTTATCGCGGAGTTCGTAAGGTTCCTTCCGAAGGATTGGGCTACAAGGATCGCCAGGCGATTGAGAAAGCCATAGAGAATTTGGATGGTCAGGCACTGCACGCGTTCTCGCTATCCTTTGATCATCCAGTGACGGGTGTACGAATGGAGTTTAGTTCTCCGCCACCAAAAGTAATGCAGGACCTCATTGATATTCTTGCCAGAGTATTCCCAACTCGAGGGTCGAGTGAATCGGTTTGAAAAAGGTTTGTGTTTTTTGCGGCTCCAGTAAGGGTACGCGAACGGTCTATCAGGAGCAAGCAAAAGCACTGGGAACTGCGATAGCACGCAGGGGTATGGGCCTGGTTTATGGTGGTGGTCAAGTAGGTCTGATGGGTATTACGGCAGATGCTGCATTGGCGGCCGGTGGGACTGTAGTCGGAGTTATCCCGAAGGCACTGGACGAACTAGAAGTGGGTCATAAAGGTTTGACCGAGTTACATATTGTGGACACAATGCATACTCGCAAAGCCCTGATGGCGGACCGGGCAGATGGATTTGTCGCGATGCCGGGCGGATTTGGCACTTTCGATGAGTTTTGTGAAATTTTGACATGGGCGCAACTGGGTGAACACACGAAACCCTGTGCGATACTCAATGTGAATGGCTATTTTGACCTTCTATTACGAATGTTTGACCACTGTGTGGATGAGGGATTCGTCAAGCCTATTCATCGCGAACTGATAATTGTTGAGGGTGATGTGGAGCGGCTGCTCGACAGGATGGATGCATGGGAAACCCCAGCAGATGCTGAAATAGGCAAATGGATTGATAGAGACGAAAGGTAGACATTACCATGGATAATCTTGAGCCATTCACCGGATTGGAACAGTACTACTGGGAAAAGGCGGGGTATTTCGTACGGCACATAGCTGCCGATAAAATGCCGTCGACTGAATACCAGTTGCAAGATTTTGTTCGTCTGCTTGTGTACGGTATTTTGGGTCCACGCGCAGTGTCTATCTTAGATGAGATGCTGCCATTCAACCGATGGAATCGCAGTAAACTTCCAATCGACGTGGATGCATTTGAACTTACAAGGCGCGACGCGGCGCTCAGAGTGATTGCTCCCAAAGCGTTAGTCTCAGTAGCCCTGATACCAGGTAGTCATGTTGCTCCATTAGATTCTGAGACAATATCCAAAATAGGTGAGGGATTGCACGTCGACACGGCTGTCAATATATCGCTAAACCGTGGCGATCTTCTCTTTTGCAATCCGTATATGGCCAACTATGTTATGATCAACATGGGCATGATTGATCGACCCCTGTTGTACATTGGTCCCGGGCATCCTGATTACCCTGGTTCTGAGGAATGATTTAAAATAGTCAGGCTTTACACCATAACAGATTATGGTGAGAGTAATGTAGATGTTAATTAATATGGAGAAATATTGGCTCAATGAGTTCTGCAATCTTAGGTGAATTGATTACGCTGTCTCGCAGTCTGGGTGAACCCGCGCGAGACCTTGCCATGCTCGGTGAAGGCAATACTTCCGCCCTGATCGATCCCGAAACCTTTTTCGTGAAGGCGAGTGGAAAGACTATGGCTACTGCGGGTAGTGATAGCTTTGTGGAAGTATCCCTAACTCGCGCGCTTGAGGTTCTGGGTGGTCCCGATTTGTCAGATACCGAAGTGAAAGATGCTCTGCTCTTCAGCAAGACGAATCAGGCGGATCCTAAAATGCCCTCTGTCGAGACATTTCTGCACGCGTATCTGCTATCGCTCGCGGGAATTAATTTTGTGGGACACACTCATCCGACTGCGGTGAATGCAATTCTCTGTTCCCAGCATTCGAAAGAGGCAGTAAGCGGGAGACTTTTTCCCGATGAGATTGTCTGTTGTGGACCAGCTGTCTGTTATGTGGAGTATACGGACCCAGGACTTCCTCTGGCACGCCACTTGAAGTTGCGGGTTGAGGAATTCATTGATGAACACAATATGGCTCCCAAAGTGATCTTGATGGAGAATCACGGGTTTATTGCAACGGGAAAGACGACGAGAGATGTAGAAACCGCGACATCAATGTATGTAAAGACTGCTCGTATTTTGGCAGGTACTTTTGCGATGGGCGGACCGAGGTTCCTGAGCCCTGAAAATGTGGCGCGCATACATACACGTCCCGATGAGCACTACAGACAGAAACAGATAGGTGGTTTGTAAGGGTTTGCCAGACACGAGGTACTGATGGATCACTTAATTGAATCGTTCCTCAAATATCTTGCCACCGTTAAGGGCGCCTCTGACCATACGCGCCGTGCTTATGCTTCCGATCTTGTTCAAATGAGTGGGTTCTTGCAGGGGCGGAATTGCACCGATATTGCTGCGGTCGATCTACCGCTCCTGCGCTCATATCTCGCTTCCCTCATGCCCGAACAGTATGCAAAATCCACACTTGCTCGAAAGCAGGCATCTCTGCGTGCATTTTTTGCATGGGCACGCCGCATGAAATATATTACGAAGGATCCTGCAAGGGGTCTTTTTGCGCCGCGCCAGTCCCGGCATTTGCCTAAATTTCTTCGCGGTGAAGAGATCGAAGCACTAATGAATGCGCCGGACATATCTCCTGCTGGGCTGCGAGACCGTGCGATGTTGGAACTTCTTTATGCAAGTGGACTGCGTGCGGGTGAACTAGTGCAGCTCGATGTCGGGGATCTCGACTTAGATCAAATGGAAATCAAAGTACGACATGGCAAGGGAGGCAAAGAGCGCATCGCGTTAATGGGAGATATCGCCCTGAAGGCGCTGAAGGACTATTTCGAATCGGGCAGACCTGAATTGGCTGCTAACAATTCTGAAAAATCGTCCGCCCTATTCTTAAATAAGTTTGGAAGTCGACTTTCCGACCGGGGCATCCGAAGAACATTCGACAAATACTGTTCCGCAGTTGGGGCGCAGTTGAAGATCACACCACACGTTCTGCGCCACTCGTTCGCTACACATCTGCTTGAGAATGGCGCTGACCTACGAGTGGTACAAGAGCTGCTGGGACATTCCAATCTCGCGACCACTCAAATCTACACCCACGTAACTACCGAGCGCATGCAGAAGATATACAACGAATCCCATCCATTTGCAAAATAGTTTGTGAGTTTGGAATTCGTCCATTAATATCTACGTAGTCTAAGTACGGGTCCAGACGTTTGCAATTGGTCCCGTCTTAAGACATCTCGTACAAGTAAATATTGATAGAGGTGACACGATGGAAACTGTTGGAGCTCGACGCCTCAAGTTGGTGCTTAACGTCGCTGCAGCTTACAATCGTGAAGAACTGCCAATACCCCGATGTAGCGGTATGAACGTTAATACGATTGAAGAAATGTTGGACCATCCCTACCATTGGGCATATCTATCCGAGCGGGAACAGGAAGATATTCTAATGGAGATATATGTAGCTCGCAGAAGATGGATGCAGTAAATAGATAGACTGATAAATGATGTTAGACAAGACGCCTGGAGTTGTGTGGAAAATGCACACACTTCAGGCGTTTGTTGTTGGGCAAAATCTTCAGCTCAAATAGAGTCCATTTTCCACGACAAAGCGCCGCGAACTACTTGCTCTCGAGATGATATTTAGAAGCTTGTATGACGGACATCGGTTAATCCCAGTTCGAATCTCAGTATTCTTCGCCGGCTGCGTGCCTTCTGAGTTATCTCCCTACCGATTACTTGCACTATTGATGATTCTCGCTTGACATTCCGTGTTAGGTAGTACTACAATTGAGGTCTACAAGTTTTCGCCGCCCACTCCCAAACTATAGGTCATACAGCAACGAAAATTGGAGACATTGGTCGGCCGGAAGGTGTTTACGTGCCCGAAGAAGTATTTGACTTCGAATCAGAATTCTCTATATTGGACATCGGTGCCACCACCAGCGTATTGAGATCTGGGGGAGTGAAGCCGTCAATATTGATCTTTACCGAGCAAGAGGGTGTTGAAGCTATCTCACTTGATTGGGACGCTCAGCCCGGCGATGCGCGTCCTGCAATGATTGCATTTGAAGAAGCGCGCAAATACACTCGCGACAAGCGACCCCTTGCATACGGGTTCATTGCGCAAGTTGCTCGCGGAACTCAGGGAGTTGAGTTTCGGTTGCCACGGTTAAAGTATCCGGCAGCCGCAGAGTCCTTGGGAATAGCCATGTTTGCACAGGGTGGTGCCGTACGCGGAGTTACATACCAGATTCGACGTTCCGGAGGCAAAGTTTCTTTTGGCATGCCCAATGTCGAAGAGGGTGACATCATGGATTGGTGCCCGTTCGGGGATATCTGGGCAAACCCATTTTGCAAGGGTGACCTAGTACGATTCCGACATCGAGATAAAGCCGTCGAGCCATCTACACCGCTCTGGCAAGCCATCGTTGATCTTACTCGCTTGCGAATGCACGATGACCCGCGCGGCGCGGATGAGTATATGTCTTTTCTTGATGATCTGAGGAACGGAATCTTTGTGGTCGAAGACCGTTCGCCTGTCGCACACGATCAGGTACTTCTACGACCACGCACTTCGTTTAATCCGCTGGGAACAATATCTATTAATGCTTCGCGACTTCTGCTGGTGGACAGCACGGCCGCGAATGTAGAGAAAGTTGAGACGACTGCTGTTCGATGAAAGTAATCTCTGTTCTTAATCAAAAAGGTGGAGTTGCGAAAACAACGACCACTCTCAATGTGGGTGCATGCCTTGCGGCGAAGGGATATCGAGTTCTCCTGATAGATTTGGACCCCCAGGCGAACCTGACCATGGGATTAGGCGTCGAAGTAGAAGATTTAAAGTATGCGGTCAATGACACGCTTCTGGACCCCGATGAGGTCCCTCTAGAGATGATTCTAAAGCAGATCGGAGACCTTCCTCTTTATCTTGCTCCCGGTCACATCGATCTTGCTGAGACAGAGTTCAAACTGATCTCATCGGCAGGGCGTGAGTACCGGTTGAAGAACGCTCTAGAAGCGCTGTTGGAAAACCACAAGTTTGACTTTATATTTATCGATGGCCCGCCATCTCTTGGAGTTTTGACCCAGAATGGAATTGTGGCATGCAGCCATTTTCTGATCCCGACGGAGCCAAAATTCTACGCATTTGCGGGAATAGACACTTTGAACCGAATGATTGTCCGGTTAACAAAGGATTTGCGGTTTAAGGTTGACGTTATGGGTGTCTTGATTACCATGTTTGAGCGCGGAACCAAACTGCATTTGGAAGTCGCAGAGGCGATTCACGAGCAATTCGGCGATAAAGTGTTTAAGACGATCATATACAAGAATATCAAACTCTCAGAATCAGAATCACAGGGAATTCCAATTATTATTTACGATAAAAGGGCGCCCGGAGCGTTGAATTACGATGCTCTTGCAGAGGAGATAATTGAGAGATCGGGAGAGCCGCTACCAGATGATCCTGGCGTAGGACTCTTTGCTTAAAAGCTGAGGACAAATATTTTCATTGCGTACTGACCGATTATCTTCACTTCGCCAGCGACTAAGGCGGGGATCCTTCGATTTTGAAGCTCTCCGTGATGGTGTCTCTACGCTTGAGTCGGAAAAAGAAGATCTGGT
>CAISOI010000115.1 GCA_903886985.1 uncultured Chthonomonas sp. | reverse complement strand
TTTAGTAAGACTGTCGGTGAAAGAAAGCTCGACAACCTTCTCGTAGGAGATTCTAAGCTGGTTTTCTTGTTCCTTAAGTGCTGCCTGAGAAGCGTGAAGCTGCTCAACATTTCTTTGCAACTCTTCTGCTGTACGAATTCGCTCAGTAACATCTTCAATGATGTATGCAAATCTCGGATTGCCGTTATCATGCTTGCTTAAAAAGCCCACTGTCGCAGAAATCCAAGTTGGGTTGCCCTCTACAATGAGCGGATATTCAAATTTTTCAGGTTTGTGACTGACTTCGGTCAACCTTAATTTCTCCAGCCACATTTCAAGAATCTCTTTGGAATCTCCAACTTCTATCAAAGAACTGGCCAGGTCATATGAATTTGATTTGTCATTCAGTGCAATTCGAGACCGGTAGTCCGCAACCAATACTAACTCGTCCCCTGCAATTTCAATCACACCCATCCTCATAGGTGATGCATCAAAAAAGGCGGACATAGTGGCTTCGCTTTCACGAAGTGCCATCTCCGTTATTTGTTGATGATGAATAACCTTACGCAGTTCCAAAAGCAGTACAACTTGTTTTCCTAGGACCTTCAACATACCGAGTTGTTCAGGAGTTAGAATGCGCGGCGATTGATCCAAAACGCAAAGCGTACCCAATGCAAAACCTGATGGGTTGACCAACGGTGTACCGGCATAGAAACGTATGTGTGGTTCGTCCAATACAAGCGGATTATGATCAAATCTCAGGTCTTTTAGTGAGTCAGGAACGATCATTGTGTCTCTACCTTGAATGGCGAATTGGCAGAACGAAATCTCTTTTGGAGTTTCTTCTAACTCGGTACCGTATCGAGACTTGAACCATTGACGGGATTCATCTAAAAGACTTACGAATGCTATTGGTGTTCCACATATGTGAGCCGCGAGGGTTGTAATGTCATCAAAGTCTTTTTCCGCTGGCGTGTTAAGGACATCATAACTGTAGAGGGCATCCAGCCGAGCTTGTTCATTCGACAAAGAGAGTTCTAGACCTAAATCCATTATATTATTCTTGTCCATACCTATGTTCAGTGTTTGACCCAACGTTTGATCCGAATACTTCAAATGCGCCAATAATGGTGATTGATAACAGGTTACAGAACTGAAGAATTCAGTTCAGGCCGTACCGTCAGCGGGTATCGTTATGGGATATGAAGAGACTTCCCAATATTTGGTTCTTGGCATTCGTTCTGATCTCGATGACTCTGGTTTGTGTTCACGGAGGTTTGTCTCAAGTTCCGTCTGTTACTCAGACTAATTCATCCGTGAAACAGTTCCCTGAGGTTCCGCTGCCAAAGGAGCAAAGCAAAAAGTACAATCTTTTGCATTACGTTTTATACGCAGTCAGCATTCCTTGGAGTTTAACCGGATTAGTAATTATTATCAATAGTCCCATCAACCGGAAAGTAGTTGAAGTGGTCAGGAAACACTTAAAACGTCCGGCAATCCAGACATCTGTCTATGTGGCAATTTACACTCTGTGGACTACTATTTGGTCTATGCCTATCGGTCTCACCTCTTATTTTATTGAGCGATCCTATGGGTTTGCCGTACATTCTCCTTTACTCTGGCTCTCCGATAGGTTCATTGGATATCTCTTCGAACTAACCGCGATTCCCGCTGTCATTTTTGGCTACTGGCTGTTAAAACGAAGCCCGAAACATTGGTGGGCATGGTTATGGGCAGCATCTATCCCGTGGCAATTACTCTCAATTGTTCTTTGGCCCGTGTTTGTCGCACCCCGATACAACACCTTCATCCCTCTCAAGAACGCGGAATTGAAACAGAAACTTCTTGTGGAAGCAAACGCTGCAGGACTCATAAACCCGGATGTGTACCAGGTTGATATCTCCCGCCGAACTACCAAATTGAATGCGTATGTCAGCGGAATTGGACCCTCCCGAAGAATTGTCATTTGGGATACTATGCTGAAATCGATGTCAGATGATGAGATTATGGCGATCATGGGGCATGAGCTCGGACATGCAGTGATTGGCCATCTATGGTGGAGACTCGCTGCCGGGATATTGGGGGCAGGAATTATTTTGTTTGGTTTGTCGAAACTACTCCCCTATGTCTTCGCCCGCTTTGGTAAGCGATTCGGTTACAACGGTGTGCTGGACCTAGCAGGTTTCCCTTTGGTCATGCTGATTTTGTTCTGCGTAATGATTATTCAACAACCTGTTGAGTGTGCCATTTCACGATATCAGGAACATCAAGCCGACGAGTTTGGCCTTAAATTGACCGGAAAGAAGATTGCTACCGCCACTGCGTTTCTGAAGTTTGTCGATAAGGATTTTGCGGATACTGACCCACCTACATGGATAGTCTTTATGACCTATTCCCATCCCCCAATCCGCGAGAGAATTCAATTCGCTAAGGATTTCCTGCCCGTTGCATGCTGTAAGGGAGAGTAGCGGAGAACACAGTAGTGACCCGTGTTCTCCGCGCCTTCGTTACCAGGGCAGAGTTTCGCCCATGTGGAAGAAACCGCCGGTGGGACCATCTGCGGGAAGAGTTGCAAGTGCAACTGCAGTTTTGGCACCGTCTGGAATTTCCATTGGAGCTGCATCTGTTCCCATGTCCGTTTTCACCCAGCCGGGATGCGCTGAGTTCACTTTTATCGGTGTGTCTTTTAGTGCGTGCGCAAGGTGTACGGTAAACGCATTCAGTGCCGTCTTTGATGAGTCATACCCAAAGATTTTTGATGAATAGATGGGCGAAGTGGGATCGCTGTGTAGACTAAGAGAACCGAGAATGCTGCTGTGGTTTACGATACGTCCAGCTTCACTTTTGTGTAACAGCGGGAGCACAGCTTGAGTAACCATCGCTGCGCCAAACAGATTGGTTTCATAAGTTGCTCGGAGATTGTTCAATGTGATCGTCAATACGGTGGCATCGTCCCATCCCTTGGCGCCGTCTGCATCGATTCCCGCATTGTTCACCAAGATATCGAGTTTGCCAAATTCAGAGCTAATGTGGTCGGCAGTATTTGCAATATCTACTTCATTGGTTACGTCCAGTTTTATTGCCTTGGCATCAATTCCCTCGGCTGTTAGCTTTGCAGCAGCTCGTTCGCCTTTTGCCAGATCTCGCGCAGCCACCAAAACAGTTATCCCTTGTTGACCCAATTGTCGAGCAATCTCAAACCCGATGCCCTTGTTTGCACCTGTAATTAATGCGACCTTATTTGCTGACATGCACTTAACTCCTTTTCGTTATCCCAAATATCATGCTTCACGGACCAAATCTTACAAAAAGTATAATCACATTAGATCACAATCACGGCGATTTACCAGGATCGTTCATACTGTAGAGGTGCGGTGATCGGCTGATTGAGTGCCTTTGCTGCTCGGCGCGGCCAATAAGGATCGCGCAGCAGTTCCCGTGCGAGCAATACAATATCTGCCTGACCAGTTCGGATGATGTGATCAGCTTGCTCTGGGCTGGTAATAACTCCAACTGCACCCGTCAACACATCCGCCTGCTTACGAATCTCTTCCGCAAAAGGTGTTTGGAAACCCGGACCAACAGGAATATTTGCTTTCATTACTGCTCCACCTGAGGAAGCATCTACAAGATCGACTCCGAAAGGCTTGAGGTCTTTGGCAAGCTCAATAGACTGTTCAATATCCCAACCGCCTTCTACCCAATCTGACGCACTAATGCGAATAAACAGAGGTAATCTCTCCGGCCAAAATCGACGGACTTCCTCGGCGACATGCCTTACGATCCGTGTTCTGTTTTCGAAATTGCCGCCATAAGAATCTTGCCGTAAGTTCGAAATCGGAGAATAGAATTGGTGGAGTAAATATCCGTGAGCTGCATGGATTTCCAACACATTAAATCCAGCTTCGAGTGCCCGGCGAGCTGACTGACCGAATGCCAGCACAACGTTGTTGATATCATCGTGTGTTAGCCCATGGGGCACCGCATAACCTTCTGCAAAAGGTTCGGCTGACGCTGAAACGATCGGTTCCCATCCGCCTTGATCGACTCCAATGGGATTTCCACCAAGCCATGGTAAATTACAGGATGCTTTGCGGCCAGCGTGTGCGATCTGGATCCCTGCCGCAGCGCCATGCTTATGCATGAAGTCATTGATTTGAGCCAGTTTTTCAATATGCGCGTCTTGGTATATTCCGAGGTCTCCCGGAGTAATTCTGCCTCGTGCCTCAACCGCTGACGCTTCCAGAATGACTAGGCCGGCGCCGCCGACCGCCCGACTTCCCAAATGAACTGTATGCCAATCATTCGCAAATCCATCTTCGGAGGAATACATACACATTGGAGATACGGCAATTCGATTTTTGAGAGTGACATCCCTGATCGTGAGAGGTGAGAATAGGTGATTGTTCAATGTGAAATCCTTGCTTTTTGACTATGTTCGACGATCATGTTCTTCATCGCACAGTAGTGCGAAATTTTACGATATGATCAGGCGAAGAGTTCCGGAAAAGCGGACATTGACGGCAATATTGCTTGCACTTACGACGTAGATCAGATCTCTCATAGAACCCAATCAGAGTTAGTGACCAGCGTACCAATCATATCCTTGTTCTGCCCAATAGTCTTTCGGCTGCACGGACGTGTATTTAATCGAGCCTATGCGCTTGATATTCTTTATTCCATATTTCACAGGAATCGCCAATCGCAACGGTGCACCATGTTCTGCGCTGAGAGGTTGGCCATTCATCTCGTAGCACAGCAACGTTTGGGGATGCAGGGCACTCTCTATATCCAACCCAACATAGTAGGCACCGTCTGGTGTTTCCAAAGCTACATAAGGCGGTAAATCAGCCCGGTCCGTCAGTTTAGCGGGCACACTTCCGTCGGCTGTCGAAGGTGGATATGCTGCAATGAAGTCCGACAGTCGAGCACCTGTCCAATGCACAACTTCACTCCAACCTTCAATACAGCGAAGTTCGGATATAACATCGTATTTTGGAAGACGCTTAATTTGATCTATTGTAATCTCGACAGTTTTTGATGCTGAGTGCGCAC
>CAISOI010000114.1 GCA_903886985.1 uncultured Chthonomonas sp. | reverse complement strand
GAGGATTGTGTAGTCCTGCTTTAAAGAGGTAGGGTTCTCGCGACGCCATTGGGCATGGAAATAGGCGACGGACTTGTCCAGCTTCTTGACGCGTTCACCGTCAATCTGAAAAAAGATTGAACTCACATCCGTCTTCCCTTGGTTTTCTACTTCAATCCGTGCCGATTTACGAAATGGCATTGGCCAGTAGCAATTCAGTCCACGCCCTTCAGATACACTTACCATCTGACTGACAAGTGGAGACGAAACTCCCAAACCCAGCCCGAAGAAATCACCCAACGGGGCTTCAACACATGGTGATTTGGCGCCATCCCAATACATGCGAATGACGATGTCTCTCCATGGGTTAGGACCCGCCTTGTACTCTTGCGCGGGTGGGGATACCGTTATCCAGAAGTGGTTGATTACACCAGTACCTGCGATATCTGCAAGGACTATTGTCTTGCCCGCTGGAAAACCAAGGGCTGGTCTACCTTTTCTGCCTGCACCCAAATTGCTTGTAGCCCCACCACCCGCGCCTTTGGCACCTGCCGGATTTTCGGCGTTGATAGCAAAAGTCTCAGCATCCTTTAGGGTGGCTATTGACATTCCGCTCTGAATATCCTGAGCAAGGGCAACGGAGTTGAAAGTGAGGAACAGTGCGGAAGAGACGAAAAGTTTATGCATCATTGCAGCCTCCAAAAAAGAAAATGGACCATTTAAATCTGCGATTGCAGTTCAAATGGTCCACATCGGTGAGGATAAATTAAATTAACACTTCATCTACAGGAACATACGGTATGTGGAATTGCTCCGCAATGTCTGGGAAACAGACTTTTCCGTTGACAACGTTAAGTCCTTTCTTGAGCGCAGAATTCTTCTTGCAGGCTTCTTTCCAACCAAGATTTGCAATTCTCCTCAAGTAGGGAAGCGTTTCGTTTGTCAAAGCAAAGGTGGAGGTACCAGCCACCGCGCCGGGCATATTGGCTACGCAGTAGTGATCTACACCTTCCACAATATACGTTGGTTTGCTGTGTGTCGTCGGGCGTGTGGTTTCGAAACAGCCACCCTGATCAACCGCAACGTCAACGATCACGGCGCCGCGCTTCATGGACTTCAACATTTCTTTGCTAACGAGGACCGGAGCCTTGGCACCGCGTCGTAGAACGCCACCAATGACCAAGTCTGCATCAGGCAGTAGATGCCGAATATTTGTTCTGTTCGAGAAGATAGTGGTGACATTGGCAGGCATAATATCGTCGAGATATCGTAGTCGCTCCATGTTGACATCTAAGATGTACACATTTGCCCCGAAGCCTGCAGCAATTTTGGCAGCATTTGCGCCCACGATTCCACCGCCAAGGATTACAACGTTCGCTGGTGCAACTCCCGGTACTCCTGCCAGCAAAATTCCGCGACCTTCCATCGGTCGTTCAAGGAACTTTGCTCCTTCCTGGATTGCCATTCGGCCTGCAACTTCGCTCATTGGAGTTAGCAGTGGAAGAGTGCCGTCGTGGAGTTGAATCGTTTCATAAGCAATGCAGATGGATTCACTCTCAACCATTCCCTTGGTCAGCTGTTCTGAAGCTGCAAAGTGGAAGTACGTAAATACAATCTGCCCCGACTTCAGGAGACCATATTCTTCTGGCATGGGTTCTTTGACCTTAATAATGAGGTCGCTTCGTTCAAAAACTTCACTTGCTGTCAGAACGATTTCAGCTCCGGCCGCAACATACTCAATATCTTCGATTCCAGTGCCCATACCGGCCCCAGTTTCTACCAAAACAGTATGTCCTTCTTCAACGAGCACTTCTGCGCCAGCAGGAACTAATGCGACGCGATACTCATTGTTCTTGATCTCTTTAGGTACGCCAATTATCATCAGTTCAATCCTTAAATAAGTGGTGAAACACGACGGAAAACGCACTTGCAAATAATACTGACCTCATTTAGCAGAGCGCGCGGTGCTCATACCGACAGAATACCTCACAGACAACCTAGGAAGTCGCAAATAGTCACTATTGACGCCTTATCCAAGTCCTTTTTGCAAGAACTCTTTTGCATGATAGGTCAGAATTATGTCTGCGCCTGCACGTTTAATGCTTGTCATTGATTCCGAGATAACCCGATCTTCATCAATCCAACCGTTGGCGGCGGCTGCCTTCACCATAGAATATTCGCCACTAACGTTGTAAGCCGCTACTGGGACGTTCACAATATTTCTAATCTCTCGGATGACATCGAGATAGGGCAGGGCAGGCTTGACCATCACCATGTCTGCTCCTTCGCCAATGTCTTGGAGAACCTCTTTTATAGCCTCAAGTCGATTCCCGGGGTCCATTTGGTAACCTTTACGGTCACCAATTTGAGGTGTACTATCGGCGGCCTCCCGGAATGGTCCGTAAAATCCGCTTGCATACTTTGCAGAATAAGCCATTATCGGACACTCATGGAAACCACCTTTGTCCAACGCATAGCGGATCGCACGCACACGTCCGTCCATCATGTCGGATGGAGCAATAATATCTGCCCCGGCCCCGGCGTAAACTACCGCGCACTTTGTCAACAATTCTAACGATGGATCATTGATCACTTGCTCGCCCACTAAAACTCCGCAGTGACCATGATCGGTATATTCGCACATACATACATCCGCGATCAAAAGAAGATCACTACCGAATCTCAATTTCAGATTTCGAATTGCATTAGGCACAACACCGTCAGCGTCATACCCACTGCTGCCAACCGAGTCTTTGAAATCCGGAATTCCAAACAATATAACCGAGGTTAATCCCAGTTTTAACAATGATTCGACTTCAACTAGTAGATCGGCTGGCGAAAAGCGGGAAATGCCCGGCATCGAAGAGATAGGGGAGGTTGCTTTCGAGTGGACAAACATCGGATAGACAAGATCATTTGCGGTCACGGTAGTTTCACGTACCAGACTCCGTAAGACATGCGTGCCTCTCAGCCGTCTACCACGCGAAATCGGAAAATTGGACATTACGATTGTTCCTCATTCTTTGCATGGTCTGAGATTTCTTGAACCAATCCAGGGATAGAATATTCTTCTGCCACGATCTGGGTTGTCAATCCTGCATTTCGAGCAGTTTCGGCTGTTATAGGACCAAGACTGACAATCGTGAGGTCATTGAGCAAGTGGATATTATCGGGACCAATGCTCTCGATAAAGTTAGTAACTGTTGACGAACTAGTGAATGTGAGATAGTCAATCTTTCCCTTGGTCAACATGTCTAAAATGAGGTCGCGATTACCATGATCCTTAACTGTTTCGTAAACGCTGACGATATCTACTACTGCCCCCATCTCTTCGAGTGACTCTGGAATGAAGTCTCTCGCTGACTGTGCGCGAGGAATTAGAACCTTGGTCGCTGACATATCTTTCTGCGGCCACTCAGAGATAACTGTTTCTGCAATAAACCGACTGGGTATGAAGTCTGGAATCACATTCAATTTTGATTTGACCGTTTCGGCAGTCGAGACTCCAACAACTGCAATTTTTACATTTGCGAGCGCACGAGAGTCCATACCGAGTTCCAACATCTGGTCAACAAACACTTCAACTGCCCTTCCACTGCTAAAAATAACCCATCGATACTGGTCTAAATTTGCCAATGCGTTTGAAAGGTGCGTTAAGTTTGCTAAAGGTCTAGTCTGGATGACAGGATATTCAATCGGAATTGCACCCTGTTCGCGGAGCATATCGGTCAGCTGGCTTGCCTGTTCTCTTGCTCTTGTAACAATGACGCGCTTACCGGTAAGAGGGCGATTATCAAACCATCTCAATTTCTCACGGAGATTCACGACTTCCCCAACGACAGTCACCGCCGGAGCCTTAAAAGCAGCTGATCGAACGTCATTCACGGCGTGGGACAGACTAGTTACTAACGTTTCTTGATCGTCCCATGTTCCCCAACGAACCAAAGCTACAGGGGTATCGGGTGACTTCCCATGTTCCATTAGTTTGGTGCAAATAACGTCGAGGTTTTCGACACCCATGAGAAAGATAAGGGTGTCCGCCGCATTTGCAATGTTCGCCCAATTTCTTCGACCTTCCGATTGGCCCGCAACCCGTGTTCCGGATTCACCTGAATCGTCTCTTTCGTGTCCTGTAATAACAGCGAAAGAGGAAGCCGCATCTCTGTGCGTAACGGGAATGCCGGCATATGCTGGGGCAGCAATAGCAGAAGTGACTCCAGGAATTATCCTGAAATCCACACCGTTCTGTCTACAAAAATCCGCCTCTTCGCCACCACGCCCGAACACGAAAGGGTCTCCACCTTTAAGTCGGCACACCTTTAGTCCATTTAGTGCGCGGTCGACGATAAGTGCATTAATCTCATCTTGCGTCAGTGTGTGTCTATCGGCCTGTTTACCACAATAGATTAGCTCGGCGTCAGTCCGGGCAAGGTTAAGATGGGCTGGGTGCGCAAGGCGATCATAAATGATCACGTTTGCTTTTCGGATTGATTCCGCACCTTTTAGCGTAATAAGCCCAGGGTCTCCCGGACCTGCTCCAACAAGGTCAACGACTGGGATATTCTTCATGGTGCGGTCGCAGGAGACAGTATAGTATCATGTCTTTCACTCTCGACTTGAGCAGGGTAATTGGTCGTGTAATGAAGGCCTCTGCTCTCTTTCCGCATTTGAGCTGACCGAACAATCAGTTCTGCAACGGTTAGCATATTGCGGGTTTCCAAAGAGTCCAGACTAAACGCATTTCCGAGCGCACCTTGCAGTTCAAGGACTGTCTGCAACGCCATTTTTAGCTGGTGGTCG
>CAISOI010000113.1 GCA_903886985.1 uncultured Chthonomonas sp. | reverse complement strand
GAGCAATCGAGAATATAGCTGGCGCGGGAATATTGACACTTAATCACAATGCCGTAATCAATGGATTGAAGAATGTCCGACTGCCCGGAAGGATGGATATTATTCGCAACTCGCCACGCGTCATTTTGGATGGGGCGCACAACGCTTTGGCAGCACGAGCTCTGGCAGACGAAATCACAACATTGAACTATGATCGATTGCATCTTGTGCTGGGGATGACTGAGGGGCACAATCCGGATGAGTTTCTTGCTGAGTTCGCACCACTGGTCGCGAGCGTAACTACCACCCGAACCCACTGGAGCCGCGGGCTCGATGAACAAATTATCGCAGACGCTGCCCGCAACCTTGGTCTGGTTGCACTGTCGATGCAGGACCCAACGGCGGCAGTTATGCACGCCCTCTCCCAAGCGGAACCGAATGACATTGTGCTGGTAACTGGGTCGTTCTACGTCCTCGGCGACCTCGACACAGAAATTATCAAACGGTTCTAGTTTTATTCCTATCGAGTGAAGCTCAGAAATCTGCT
Organism: uncultured Chthonomonas sp.; assembly: GCA_903886985.1. Classification (GTDB taxonomy): domain Bacteria; phylum Armatimonadota; class Chthonomonadetes; order Chthonomonadales; family CAJBBX01; genus CAISOI01. The sequence goes on along the minus strand of CAISOI010000113.1, from coordinate 8,170 downwards.
TTTCAGCGCCTTCAAACCTTCAACATCCAGACACCAGTAAAAACCCCGTCATTTCGAGCGAAGCCGAGAAATCTATTTTTTAAATCACGATAGCTGATCGCATTTGCAGATAGTCACGCCACTACTCAGGCTTTTCGCCGTCCGCATCATCCTCTTTTTGATGACGTTGTTGCGCCCGTTTTTTAGCGGCCATCAGGGCAGTCATGCCATTCAGTTCGTCCGTTTGAATCGGTGGCTTTGCTGGCTCTGCCGTTTTCACAGGTGGCGTATCTTCAACATTTTCCGGTCGAACAGTCCGGACTCGCGCCGCCGAAGTAGTCGGAGCGGGATTACTCGGCGATACAGTTCTCTCACTGGCAGTTGGTATCGAAGAGGTCGGAATTGGAGCCGTTGGCTCCTCCGCCCTTTGGGTGGTGTTTGTTGTGGGAGACTCAACATCTTCTGCCTTGGCAGCATTGCGGGAGGCGCGCGCACGCTCCTTGGCATCCATGAGTGTTGATAGCTCTGGCGTCACAGAGTCCACAACATCCACCTTTTCACGATTGGTGCGCTCCCGTATCCAGTTATTAGCACGAACGAAGTCGTCTCTCGACAGCGCCAATCGCCTTACTGCAACGTCAAATGGAAACAAGAGCATTGCAATCAAAATCAATGTCTGCAATAACTCAATCGAAGCAAATACTCCCGGTCGATTCCCGCCAAATACCTGCGAAGGATTTGCTGCAACCGATCCCCCACCCGCTTGAGCCATCTGGGTCATCAAAAATTCGTTCGCTGCTAGGTCCTTGTATTCCGGGGAATAAGGAACTACAAGTCCCGTAACCGTCATCTCAGTAGGCTTTCCCGGCACTTCGCGAGTCACGTTTACCAAATAGGTCCCGATCTGTCCAGCGTCAAAATAGGCTTCGTATGTCCCCGGGCCAGTCTGCCGAAGGGGTGTATCCGGAGTCGGGTGCGCTGGATCAGGGTCCGGCCCCACAACCTTCGCCTTAAAATCAAGCCGGTTAACAAATTTGCCATCTTTGTCGATGGCATGAACGACTATGTGGCCCCGAGTTCCCTCCATCGTGACGTCCGTCTGAAAATCGGAAGGGGTAAACGACCGCATAGTCCATCGAATTGCTTGTGCCCAAAACTGACCATATCCCGGCCACGGTAACCAGTGCACCGCCCAGCGGTTTTTGTCATCCGAAGTAAATGCCAAGGAACGCCCAAGGCCGTATCGCCATGTTGCAAGGACTGGATCATTGCGGTGGGAGACCAGAGAGATCCCTGCGGTCGGTTTAGGTGTAGAAATGTTATATCCGAGCAGCTGTGGCATTGCCCCAACACCCGACAGCACATCGTCTCCCGGAGTCTGTTTGGGAAAAAACGGTTCCTCGATAATCGGCGGCGCCGAAATAGTCTGTTGGTCCTTCAGCAAAATGCGTGGTAAATCCTGCGGCTGGTCCGCAACGTAGGAATGCCCACCACCATCACGCGCCATTTGAGCCATATAGCTAATTCCCTGAGGATCTGCGGCCGTGGCAACAGTGGAAACGGTGATTCCCATATTCCGGATTTTACGCATCGTCGAGTTTACACCCGAACCCATTCCTTCATAAGCAGCATCGCCATCTCCAAGGAAGATAATGTGCTTGATTTTTGCATCACTTGCCTGCAATTTGCGGGCAGCTTCCATCAGGAATGGGTCATAACTTGCGGGATCGCCCATGCCATCCAATGTATCGATCTGTGACTGAATCGCAGCCCGATCCACAACGTGCTGCAGTGGGACACGCCAGGTTCCCGCAGCATCACCACCCGCGCCACCAAATCCGCCAAAACCATTACAATCAACGATACCAACCTGATCCATAGGGTCCAAAAGGTCAATCAGAGCCTTCGCCGCTTCTTTAGACATGTTGACGACATTCGGTATTTCAAGGTCCTCAATCACCAATGCCACCGCCACGGATGGGAGCCGCTTCTCCTTCTTCGTTTCCAGACTGACAGGAAGAGTCTCTTCGATGGGAGTGTTGCGATATTTGCCCGCACCAAAGGAATACTGGCCACCCACCATTGCAAAACCAACGCCGAAATCGCGCGTGCTGATCTGAATCGCTTGCATCTGCGCCTGAGAGAATAAGAAGCGCGGAACGTCGGAAATGATTACGGAATCGAACTGTTGGAACGCAGCCGCTGTCGTCGGCATCGCACTGGGTGGAACATAAAGGATATCAATATTCTGATCCTTCATGGCGCGCTGCAAGAACGGAACCTGTGCTGCATTTTCCGCGACATAAAGAATCTGAGGTTTGCCGCGAACAGAGACAAATCCAAGTCCCTTATTATTTTCCACAATGGTGTCTTTAGCGGGATCGGTTTCTAGTTGGGCTTCAAATTTGTAGAAACCCGGTTTGTCGATGTGGGCATCAAATGAAAAAACACGCTTGCCAACAGGTACATCGATATCTTTAGTCGGCGCAATCTGACTACCGTCTCTGCGAATGCTGAGTCGTGCCTTCTGAGCATTCATCGCGTTCGTGATAACTTTAACGGTAAATGGCTCACCAATCTTCACCCGAGAAGGTAGGACCATTTTGTCGATCATTGCTTCTTTCTTCAAGCTGGAGGGTAAGACAACTGAGTCCACTAATATGCCATGAGCCGTCAACGTGGGAACAGCAGCAAGCGCATGATTGACGTTTTCATTACCATCTGATAAGACAACGACTTTGCCCGCAGAGCCAGTTGGTATCAACGAACTGGAAGACTCCATCGCCTGCGCAATATCGGTGACATTTGTTGGGCCATGGTGATTGATGGAATTCAGCGCAAAAGTGTCAAAGGGCTTCGAAAGGATGAATGGATCTTTCCCAAATGTTACGATACCAACCGAATCATTGCGGCGCTTGTATTTGACAGCGTCTTGCACAAACTTGATCTCTTGTTCTCTTTGATCCTCACGGACAGATTTGGAGGCATCTATCAGAAAGAGAACGGAAAGCGCATCATTCTTTTTTACATAACGGGTATTGGCAAGTGCTAGGAAGAGCAGGGTAACGATGAACAGACGCAGTCCCAACGAAAGGTACTTGCGTCCTGGGCTCATATCAGTGATTGAGCGGGTGGTTAAAAACCAAAAATAGACGCAGCCAATCGCCCATAAACCTAGGAGGATGAGTCCGTTTACCAGATCGATATTGAACTGAATTGGCAACAAAGGCTCGCCTCCGGGAGACGGCGGAAGAATATGTTTGCTAAAGACCTACGTAACACATATTCGAGGTCGTCGTTTACCTCGGACAATGCCGTGTTGTAGTTTAGCATTACGAATTAACAGAGTCAATCGGAGCGAACGTGCGAGACATGCGACACATGTGCACGACAGATTGAATACGATAGAATTTAAAGAATTGGTTTCACCAAATAGAGAAGGGCGACGCCAAGACTGGCGTCGCCCTTTTGAATCATATAGTAAATGCAGAAACCAAATCTATTCCGGTTTCTTCGGAACGATGGACTTATTCACCGGATTTGGCAACACCATGCCGCGCTGCGTCAATTGACCACAATTCGGGCAGTAACTCCAGATCGTTGCAAGCGGTTGATTACAATGCACACATACCAGTGCTGAGCCGAGCACTTGAGGTCCGGTCATAACCTGCAATCGATCTGCAGGAGCAATGAGAATATAGTTGTTCATTGCAACCCACTTAAGCGCACCAAATCCAGCAGCAGGCGCAATCTTATCCAATAATGACCCAAGCGGCATGGACGTTACGGTCGCTATGAATTTGACATCCGCAGGTACCCGTGCGTCCAATTTTATGGAAACCCGCGTCTGGTGTTCGATAGTAGCCAGCGCATTTGCAAGCGTGGTCGGATTACTGTCTGGAATGTTGAGCGTGACCAGTCTTGAAAGTGGTGCATCAGGAGATATTCCTGTGGTGAGCGCGCTCACTTGTCCGGGTGTAATATATTTCAGATCCAATTGCGACTGAATGCGGGAAGCAATGGCCTTAAGGTCCCTCGTTGGTCGAACAATGGGGCCAGAAGTAATTTTTATCGTTGGCACAGATGTCTGAACCAGCGTCAAAATATCATCCAAAGTCACTCCACGAACGTTGAGGCTGACCGTTCCCTTAATGTCGTCGCCGACAAAGTAGTTCGCTTCGCCCTTGCGATTAAACACCATTCTCAACAATTCACTGACATCCGCATTATCAGATCGCAAATTATACAGGGTCTGACCGTTTGCATTTTTGCCAATTTCGCCGAGGCTAATTGCGGACCGCTGTTGACCAATTCCATCCGATCCATCAGCACGCGAGCATGATGGAACAGCAATGTACCCGATCATAACTAACAGTCCCACTATACTGTAATTAATTAATTTAGAATGCCTATACATAATTTCTAACTCCTGCAGCTATTGCGCCCGACAGAATTGTCGGACTATCGATTGTTGTCATCCGGAGGACGAACCGTGTCCGTCGAGCGACCGGGCTCGGTCTGAATTCTGATGAGTGCCAGATCCCCATTGGAGTCGTATCCCGTGTCTGTCCGCACTTTTGAAATACCATTTCCCGTCGGAGTCGCATCATCACGATGTGTTGCAATTACAGTAACTCTTGGCGCTCCCGGAACATGCTCACGATGAAATTCAACCTGTCCTGATTGGGACCGAACATTCTTCGGAATGCCATTACTGAGATCCTCGGAGATTGGTCGGGAGGACTCGATCTTCTCCCTTGCAGTCATCCCGGTAGCATCACGAACATCCATAAATTCAGAAGGCGCTCCCTGCCCCTGCTTACGATTTGGCAATCGCTTCGGGTTCGAACTGTAACTAGTATTCGGTACCGAAGGAGCTTGATCGACCATTCGCGGTTCCTGATGAATCTCAGTTCCATTCGCAATATTATCTGGTTCGACTTTGTTATTGGGTTCAAGCGGGACAGTTCGCCCGTTGCCCAAATTAGATCCCTGCACATTCGGTTCGATTGCGCTGTGATTCGTATCTGGTGCGATAGTAGTTACAGGTGCCCTGTTCGCATATCTCTGCTGAACCACGGTAGCGCCGACGCCCACAACCAATACCAAACATGCCAGAGTGCCTGCCCACCGCAGTGATGGACGAGAGTACCACCGGGGCGCCATCGATTCAGCCAGCTTCGCGTCGAACCGAACATAAAGGTCACCATGCGGAGTTAGCTCTCGTGGAGCGGCAAGCAGTCCGACCGCCTGTCGCATCAATTTCTCTTCACTTCGGCAATCCAAGCAGGAATCAATATGCGCCGCAATCCGATGATTCTCGGGAGCCGTAAGATCGCCTTCTACATAAGCGCTCAAAGTCTCTTGTACCTGCCGGCACCGCGGATTAGATTTGTGTGTGCCCATTTTCCGTTCCAAAAAGTTCAACATACTTCTCCTTGAAGTGGAGGCGCGCTCGATGCAGGCGAACTTTTGCTGCCGCGATCGAACATCCCACCACTTCAGCGATCTCCTCAATTGAGAGATCCTGATAATAGCGTAAGACAAGAACATCCCGGTGCTGTACCGGTACCATCATTAAAACTTGCTGAATTGCATCTCTATCGGCCTGTCTGCCAACAACCTGCGCGGGATTCTCCCGACTGTCAGGGATCTGATTGGTAGCGTCATCAATGGGAAACCATTTCCGACTTCTGGTAGATCGTGCGGAATCAACAGCTCGGTTAATTGCAATTCTATAGAGCCATGTCGCAAATCTAGAGCCAGCTCGAAACGTCGAAAGGGAGCGATAAATCTGCACGAAAACCTCGGACGTAACATCGTGGGCATCGTCCGACTTGCCGACTATTCCGTAAACAATGTTGTAAACATAATCTTGATACTTCGCGAAAAGAGTGTCGAACGCGGACCGATCCCCCGATAGAAATCGGGTGATAAGTATTCCATCCACGTCACCAGTAGCAACGTGCTCACCTTTTATGGACGCCCCGGTCGCCAGCGTGAAGCTCCCTCCAGGCATTTTCCCCATCTCTTTTCCGGAACCCTATCCAGCTGATCAGCCACATCATTTTGCAGGTTCAGGTTTAAGACGAGTCAATATTTCACATGGTTACAGAATACAATCGCACCAAGTTATCCAGGCTCAGAGTAACTGCCCCATCAATGAACCGGAGCAGCTTCTGTAGGACCATCCACTGCTTCTGACTGCCGAATCTTCAAGCTCATCAGGAATGCACCAAACATCAGCACGGATGAGAAGAGAAATGGCACGAACGAGTAGATACTGATAAGGTAGTTATTGATTGGTGGTGCTACGATGCGTGACAAGCTGCCGAGCCCCTGTTGCGCACCACTAATAGTGCCACGCTCCTGCGGTCCCGCACTTTTAGTAATCAAGGAAGACAGGGACGGATTAAGAATTCCTGTACCGACTGCGATCATGGCGGCAAAGAAGTACATCCACACTAACTGGTTCGCGAAAGCGATTCCAAGCAGAGTTCCGGTTAGAATCAGCGCACCGATTTTGATGAGCCTGGTCTCCCCGAACTTTTTTGCCATCCCCATCATTACCGATCCCTGAACGATTAGGATAGTAATACCAACAATAGAAAAAATAGTCGCCACCGTGCCGGTTTGTGCTTTCTCAATGAGCGCGGTCTGCTTCAATACTGTAAGAGACGACCAGAGTTGCTGACCATTGGCCTCAAAGGCTTTAATCGCATTGTCGTGAATTAAGTCCTTGAAGCGAAGCACCACCAGCCAGGAGAAACTGGATTCAACCGCCGTAAATGCAAAGGTCACTGCTGCAAACGTCATCAATTCAATACGTACGGTCTGGTTTTGCAGTGCTTTGCCAATTGCGATAAATGCAGCAAAGGGACCGGACTCGTCATTTGGCAAACTTCTATCGTGGTGCGTTTCCGGTAGAAAGAACGCGCGACAAAAAAGTTGATCAAAGCCAATGACGCTGCAAAATAAGACGGCATCGCAAGGGGTGGGATTCCGAACATTGGATGTTGGCTCAATACACCGCCTAAAATCGGACCGAATGCAAATCCCAAACCAAATGCCGCACCAATCATCGCCATGCCTCCCGCCCGCTTATCGGGTGGAGTGACATCGGCAATATAAGCCTGTGCTGTAGGCAAGCTTGCCGCCGAGAGTACTCCAGCGGAGATTCGCGCTATGAACAAAACCAGGAGATTCGGAGCAGCTCCAAAACAGAAATAGGAGACCGCGGAGCCTACTAAACTGATCAGCATCATCGGTCGGCGACCGTATTTATCAGAAGCTCTCCCCCAGATAGGCGAGAACAAAAATTGCATAATTGAGAAACATGCGAGGAGCCAACCACCTACCTGCGCAGATCCACCATAGTGTGTGATATAAACAGGCAAAAGCGGAAGAATGATACTAAAACCAAGCAGATCTAGGAACATTGTTACAAAGAGTATTACAAGAGGCGTCTTTTTCATTAAACCGAGTGCTTTCTTTTCGTTGGCTATAGTTTACCTATTACCTTCCGAACGTAAGACCTCAAATGGTTCCGGAGAGACCGCTGCAGTTTCTACTTTGCGCGTGTCCCTCCGGATTGATTACAACGTCGTAACTATTCAGTTGTTCTTAATTTCATGAGAATTGAAACTTAACGCCAATCCCGTCGATCGTAATCTCGTCGGTCACGACCATAATCTCTATGATCGCGTTCATAGGAATGTCGATCCCCGATCCTTATAGTGACGCGTCCTCCGCGATCATCTCGATGGGCTCGGCGAGCAGCATCGATGGCGCGATCTAAAGCGCAACGGTCTTCCCTCAGATCATATTTCGCCTTATTGATATCCCATTGCAGTCGTCGGGATTCATCACGATCATGAAATCTGTCCGCTTCTCGCTTGCGGCATTCCAGATCGCGAATCCGGTCTTCATCCCGAATGATGTCGTGTCGTACCGCACGCACTGTGGCATCAAAATCCCAATCATCCTTGGCAAGAGCTGGCAATGCTGCCATAGTTAAGAGCGCCGATAAGGTTGAGATTCCAAATATTAGACTTCTTCGTGTGTTCATTTTATTATCTCCTTCTTTGGTGTTGGGCGCCTAAGATATTCATAGAAACGAATAGGAGATCACTCTGTGACAAACGATTTTTCGGGAAGAAGAAGCGAGTAGATTGCCGGCATGAGATAGGTC
>CAISOI010000112.1 GCA_903886985.1 uncultured Chthonomonas sp. | reverse complement strand
TTCTTCTGGACGATTTCGCATTATCCAGTACTTAACCATTACACTTCTGCACAAAGCTTCACATCCCGCATCGTGCATCTCTTGCGACATTGCTAGACCACTCTTTAGATATTCCTCTGCGCTGGCATCGTCTCCGAGATCTAGAAGGGATCTTCCCGTGTATACGTATGCGCGTGCTTTCCCAAATTTGTCACCGAGCTCGTCGAGCAAAGTTCTTGCCTCTTCAATTCGCACAAGCGCTTCGGTGTGACAATCCATCTTCGACAGCGTCACCGCGTAATTCAGAAGGGTATAAGCAATGCCTTTTTGGTTATTGGCGGCACGGTGAATCTTCAGCCCTTGTTCCAAATAACTTATGGCTTCCTCAAATTTGCCTAGCTCGTCTTCACAAATACTTAGATTTGACAACAAGGATGCCAAATACTGTTTTTGGTTGGTCTCCTCAGCCAATGCCAACCCTGCCTGCCAGTGCGAACGGGCAAGATCAATGTCATTTTTCATGTAGGCGACAGTTCCGAGATTGACAAGTGCCGGGACCATACGGTCTCTATCACCGACAGATTCGGAAATCTGGAGGCTCTCCGTATACAGCCCTATGGCTTCCTCGATGTTCCCTTTTTGGGTCGACATCCTGCCACGCGTCAAAAGAATGAAAGCCAGAGATCGATTTTCCCCGTTTTCCCTTGCAGAATCCTCTGCTTCTTTTAAGCGTCTATTCCCCTCTTCATAAAGTCCACGAGCAGTAAAAAATCTTCCGAGCGCTTCACCGTAAGCAATGACAATATTCGAGCGACCTGATCGATGTGCCCAATCCATTCCGGATCGGATGTTATCAATCTCGCGGATCATCCGCTGCATCGCTTCGCCGGAGGAATTTAGCTTTGCGCTGCAATCCTTTGACAGCTCAAGATATCGCTTTGCATGGCGCTCCCGTACTAATTCGACATCCTCCGATTCTTCCAGCTTCTCAGTGGCATATAGTCGAGGGGTTGAAAGCATAAGGTATCGGGTCTCGCCGTTAACTTCCTCTGTCTTAAGCAGAGATTTATCTCGCAACTGAACCGCAAGCATAAATGCCATATCATTGTCCGAGACAGCTTCTAAGTCTTCAATAAAGAATCCACCAGAGAATACTGCAAGCTCCCCAAAGAACTTCCTCTCTTCCTCAGTAAGCAGTTCATAAGACCAATCTAGGGCTCCGCGCAGACTGCGTTGACGGGAGTCCAGGTCGCGACGGGTGGACGCGAGCAATTTGAAACGGTCTTCCAATCGGGGCAAAAGTTGCTGAGGGGAGAGCGCTCGCACAAGTCCGGCCGTCAGCTCTATGGCGAGAGGCGAACCATCTAACTTTCGGCAGATTTCTATAACAGTGCAAATGTTATCTTCGTCGAGATCAAAAGAAGGCTTGGCTGACTGTGCACGCTGTAAGAAGAGCTGCACGGTAGGATTTTGATATCCTTCTGCCAGGCTTGCGCCGATGGACGGAAGTTCCAAGGGTTGTAATGGATACTCAGTTTCTCCATTTAGCTGCAAAAGGTGCTGAGACGTAACGAGACATACAATCTCGGGACAGCTTTTAAGTAAAGCACCAATAAACCCTGCCGCATCAATTACCTGCTCGTAGTTGTCAAATACCAAGAGTGCTTTGGTCTCTCGCAAATAGCTGAATACTTGTGCGGCAATTCCCTTATCACCCTGTACTGGTACCTTCATAGCCATGGCGACCGCACCAGGTACTTCCCGATGATCCGTCAAGCTAGCAAGTTCAATTAGCCAGATTCCATCTATAAACTCATAGACAACTTCCGCCGCAACCTGCATAGAAAGACGCGTCTTACCGGTTCCTCCCGGTCCGGTCAGGGTAACAAGGCGTACACCATCTTTTAGAATGAGATTTCGAAGTTCGTTCTTCTCTCGGTCTCGACCTACAAAACTGGTCGTCTGTGCCGGAAAATTATGGGGAAGAGCATTTAATGTTCGAAGCGGAGGATAAGATCGCTTTGGAAATGCATTGCATTCTACCAAAAATAACCGAACTGGGGCTCCAAGATCTTTAAGCTGGTGAAGACCGCAATCACTAAGCGTTATATCTTCTGAAAGACTGTATTGGACAGCCTCGGCAGTTACTTCAGAAATTAATATCTGACCACCGTGTGCGGCATGCTCAACGCGTGCCGTCATATTGACGACTGGGCCGAAATAATCACCACTGTGAGGCTTCAGCTCACCCGAGTGAAGACCTATCCGAACTCGAATGCCTTCGACAGTATCGAATGGACCAGTCTCAATCAGTTGGACCATCTCGACTGCGCAGCTGACAGCGTCGACTGGGCTTGAAAAAGCGACCATAAAGCTGTCACCAACGGTCTTCACTTCGTGACCATTAAATTGACTGATGGCACGGCGCATTCGAAGGTTATGCTCTTCGAGCGCAACATGAAACTGTTCGCCGTATTTGGCCCACGCACGCGTTGAGCCTTCAATATCGGTGAACATGAGGGTGACATCACCAAAAGGCAGATCGTTCGAAGTTGATTTGGAGATATTGGTATTTAACAATTTTATTTTCAACCGTCTTCAAAGACACTCATGGGCGTTAATATATTGTTCAATCTTCACTTGAAGTTCGCGTTGTTCCATCGAAGCGGAAAATTCTCGGGACAGGCAATAGACACTATTTGATGGCTAACCATTCATCTCGCAATATTCCCATGTACACATCGTCCACGTAATGACCGTTATTCCAATTCTGCTTACGCAATCTCCCCTCTTCAATAAATCCACATGCTTTGTAACAACGGATACCCCGCTCATTTTCAGCGTGAGCATGCAGCCAAATCCGATTCATATTCCGCATCTGGAAACCATATTCTAATAACAGCTGAATACACTCTCGCCCATAACCTTGTCCCCATAAAGTACTGTCGCCAATGGTTATTCCCAATTCGCAATTACGAGCTAGTTCATTATAGTGGAATAGTCCGGCGTAACCTTTGCAAACTCCATCGACATCAATGCAAAAACTCCCATCAAACAGGAATTGACAATTATCAAACTCCTTTTCAATCTGGTGAAAGAGAATTGGAGTAGGAGGATCACCACCGCCTGCTAATTCAACCTCAACGTCTGTGCGGTACTTCCAGACGAGTGGAAGGTCTTCGCGAGTAAATGCACGCAGGGTAACTCTTGGTCCTTTAAGCAAGAATGTCTCCTAATTGATGTGTCAGACTCTATACAAGTTATAATAGTCTGTTCAACGACCATATAACAACATTTTCTGAGTGATTTGCACAAATTGGTTCCTACGAGTGACAACCGTAAATTGATAACGCGCCATAAGGCAGACATCATCTGCCTAATAGTCATTGTATGTTCTGCATTTGTCCTATATGCTCCAGCATTCCTCAATGGCAGAGTAATGCTGCCCGCGGACACAGTCCCTCTTATGCGCCCTTGGGGTCTGCATGCACAAGAAAAATTTCCAAACTTCAAATTCTCTCAAAACCAACTTCACGGTCCAATTTTTGAATACTATTCGTGGAGATATGTCGCTCGAGAACGAATTCTTACTGGCGAAGTTCCACTTTGGAACCCCTATGAATTGGGAGGCAATGTACTCCTCGCCAACAGCCAATCTGCCGTTCTATACCCGCCGAACGCCGCCCTATATCTCTTTTCACTACCAATGGGCATTAATCTTGTTACCCTGTTTCATACTCTATTAACCGGAATGAGTATGTACTGGCTGATAAGATTGTGGAAATTGCAGCCCGTCCCAGCGTTAACCGGAGCACTTATATGGATGTTCTGCGGACTTCAGATAGTCTGGACCGAATTTCAGACGCCGACTGCCGTACTCGCTTGGCTACCTCTACTATTGGTTTCGTGGGAAAAGTTTGCCCAAACCACCAACTGGCGATGGTCCATTCTATTGGGATCTCTTTGTGTCAGCATGGTGTTTTTGGCTGGGCACCTTCAATTTGCGTTCTATGTATTGCTGACTTACGCAATCTACGCACTTTTCCGAACATCAAGCATTGGAACAAAGGACAAATGGAACTTCAGGAAAGTTGTTGCGATATTGTTTGCGTCACTATCGTTCGGATTTGCAATTGCGGCCGTGACCATGATCCCTGTTTTGGAAATGGGAAAAATGAATTTCCGCTCGGGAAACACACAGTACGCCGCCTCAACCGCTCTCCGCATTCCCTATGCAAACTTGCTGACACTCGCACAACCAAATCTGCTAGGCAGCCCACGTGACTTTGTGGAGTATTCCGCCAATGGACTACCAGTGGAGGGCCACAACTATGTCGGATCTTTCGATTTTATCGAATATTGCTGTTATCTTGGCATTCCTGGCCTCATATTAGGATTGATTGGGCTACTTTACACTCCTACCAGAATGGATGAAAGGAAATGGCGTTCAGATCGCTTTGTCGCAGGAATTGCGATCATTGGGCTGATGCTTGCGCTGGGCACACTTATCTGCGCCTTCTTTTTCTATGGAGTTCCGGGATATAGCCAGTTTAACGCCACTGCCAGGGCACTCTCGATGTTCTCATTTGGGATGGCGGGTCTGGCGGCATACGGAGTTCAACACTTCATTGATCGGTCAAGAGGTTTGACTGCTAAGCTCGGTATTAGTACTCTATGTGTTTTAGCTATTGGTGTAATCGCCTTACCCGGGAACGGTTCCATCCACCCCAAACTTGCAACTGAGCAATGGGTCCCGTACGCCCAGTCCAACTTCAACAATTTCCTGACACTGTTTGCTCTGTTTGCACTTTCCGCATTTCTTGTTACGCGAAATACAACCCGTGAGCAGAAAAACAGATTTGCTATCGTTGCAATATTTCCGGTCATTGCGGTTGCGGATTTATGGATATCCTTTGCTCGCTTTAATCCGGTAACACGACCTGCGATGTTAGGATATGAGACGGCCATTGGCAACTATTTACCTTCTCTGTGGCCAGATCGCGTTGTCTCAAAAGAGTCCCCTGAACTTGGGATCAAGAGCATCATTGTTCCTAATTACAATGCAGTAGTACCCTATCGAGAAGTACAAGGTGCGGACTCGCTCCATCTCAAGCGGTATCACCAACTCATCGAAAAGACAGTACTTCGCATGGAGCCCGGCAAGTCTTCCGCCTTTACCGACGCTAACACGGTTCGTGTTCACTTAATTGATAACCCGCTGTTTGACCTGTTAAACGTCAAGTACGTGCTTGTCGCGCCTGCTGACAACATGAATCCTGATCGGTTCACAAAGTCCCACGAAGGTGAACTAGATGTATGGACCAATCCAAGAGCGTGCGGCCCTGCCTGGTTTGTCAAAAGCGCTACCAAAATCAAATCTCTCGTTGATGTTGTTGACCGGATGAATTATCCCGGTTTCAATCCCAGATTCGAAGCTCTGGTAGAGACCGATATGCCTCCACTTTCTGCGTCCGGCGGCACCGTGGAGCAGCTCAAGTTGACACCGCACACTTGCACGGCATCGGTGATTAGCAGAGGTAATTCGCTACTGGTTGCCTCCGAAATAGCCTATCCCGGTTGGCAAGTCACGATTGACGACAAGCCCGCCGAATCAATCATTGTGGACTATGTCCTTCGAGGAGTCGTTGTTCCAGAAGGCAAGCATGCCGTTCGGTGGAGCTACAATCCGACATCGTACCGATTTGGTTTGTACCTCACATCGTTAGCTCTGCTAATTTGGTCAGGAATTGCTGTATTCAGCCTCTGTGCCAGAAGACTCGGAATGCTAAAATAGAACATAGTCGTTCAATATGACTTTACGAATTCCTGTTCCTTTTCCATAAAACAACCGTAATGAGGATCTCATGAACCTGCACTACTTGAAAGACCTGTGGGACGACTCCGTCGCCGCCGGACTAGACGAGCCCGACCTACTAACCTATCGCTCGAACCTCCTTGGGAGTGATCTCCGGCTCACCAATTTTGGTGGCGGGAACACTTCTGCTAAGCTTAATTCTATAGATCCGATTACGAGTGAAACCGTCTCTGTGTTATGGGTAAAGGGCAGTGGAGGCGACCTAGGAACAATTAAGCGCGATGGTTTTGCAACCCTCTACATGGATAAACTCGAAGGTCTGAAATCACGCTATCGGGGTG
>CAISOI010000111.1 GCA_903886985.1 uncultured Chthonomonas sp. | reverse complement strand
CCATTTGCCCAGTAGCCGTCCCAACTGGAGTAATCTTCAGAACAGTTTTCTTTTGATCTGTCTTCATATCCAATTGCATCTGCATCTTGCCGGACTTGCCAGCATCAGTTGTCATCAACATGATTGCCTGGTACGTCTTGTTGGCTGAGATGCTGGCTCTCATCTTGGTCAGAACATCCAATGAAGATTGACCATAACAGGTGGATGAGGAAAGCATAACCGCCGTTCCTACAAGAACAGAACGAAGCGTGATGGGGCGTTTATCGAAATTCAAAGCGTTTTCTCCTAGGGCACTCTTAGTGTTTGTTTAATTTAAGCGTCAATTGACAATGTTGCTGTTATAGTCGTAGAACAACGTTGTCATGCATGATTATTCCGTTGGGACCAACCAAATCGTTTCGTTAATTGTCGATCAATGAAACAAGTGTTGGCGACATCACTTCACAGTTGTAGGATGTGAAATCCACAATTTTAAGAAACTGGTCTATCGGCGGTTGTTCTAATAGATTTGAAACGAGCTTTGCTTGCTCGCTCGATACCTCAAGGAGATTTACAAGACAAAGAAAGTCAAGATCGAGCGTCGCACGGTAATTGTAAATCGTCACTCCCCAAACAGACTGGCGAGTTAAGTCAGTAAAAATAAATACCGTATCACACAGCGCAATGGATTGAGAATTGCGTCCATCCATGTCACCAAATGTTACTTCGAGTACATCCTCGAGATCATCATAACTAACTTCAAACGAACTCATTGTGATGAATCTCCGAAGACTTCCAACTCATATTAGAATTGTCACGATCCAAATTGAACTCGCAACACCAATAGTCATCTTATCACCTTCAGAGTGTAAGTGTCAACGCTCGCGAGCCGTTTTCGGTTCGAGCTTCTTCAAATATGCTATAATCCGGGTTCTAGCGCAGGATTTGCGCCACTTCGGATGGAGGTCTTCGGACACTTTATGGACACAAGCGATTTTCGAAACGGTCTTTCCATGAAACTGGACAATGACATATTCACGATTGTCGAATTTCAACATGTAAAGCCTGGTAAAGGCGGCGCATTCGTTCGAACAAAACTTCGAAACGTTCGCACTGGGGCAACAGTAGATAAGACATTCCGTGCTGGAGAAAAAATGGAACACGCTCGACTTGATCGCAAGCCGATGCAGTTCCTGTATTCATTGGAAGACGAATATTTCTTTATGGACAAAGATACATTCGACCAAGTCTCTGTCCCTAAAGCGCTCATCGGCAGCCCAGTCAAGTATTTGAAAGACGGTATGGAAGCTTCAGTTGTGGACCATGATGGAACTATCATGACTGTTGAAGTTCCGTTTTTTGTTGAATTAGAAGTAACAGAGACGGATCCAGGAGTGCGTGGAGATACCGCATCAGGCGGATCAAAGCCAGCCACTCTCGAGACGGGTGCTGTCGTTCAGGTGCCTTTCTTCGTAAACGTTGGTGACAAACTCAAAGTTGACACCAGAACAGACAGCTACTTAGAGCGCGCCAAATAGTACCGTCGTTAGACTTCTTCATAATTCCCATTGGCCCTATGCCTCTGGGGGGAGCTAATTCTTGCCAGTAACCATCAGTCGAGGTAAAGGATCTGCGGATCGGCTAATCCAGTCCTTCATGGACTGGACTCGAAGGATTATGCAGATATCTGTAGTTATCTCTGTCCTTATTTACGCATACCTCTTGTACGGTCTATTCTTTGGGGACAT
>CAISOI010000110.1 GCA_903886985.1 uncultured Chthonomonas sp. | reverse complement strand
CGTCGCAAATCGAAGATACACCCATAGCAATTACCGACATGGTGGTCAGACCGATTGATTTTTTCAACAAATACTCCCTTAATCGTGCGTACAACGTGAATAACCGGTTAATATTAGTATCGGTTACATTTATAGCACCAATCGCCATATGTCAGTCTGACGTTTTGTCAGGAATTCGCATCCTATTTCCGTAACAAGCACCATCTCTTCTATTCCTAGATACCCACGACCCGGTAGAACCACTCCCAGCTCTAACGTGTAGACCTGATCTTTCAGTACCGGCATGAAGGGAGTGGTGCCATAACGATCCCAGCGTGGTGCGAGAATTCCCCCTCCGTCATGCGCCACCCGCCCAACCTGATGCCCTACTGCGTGCATATACTCTTCATAGCCGGAGGCAACAATGGA
Source organism: uncultured Chthonomonas sp. (assembly GCA_903886985.1). Taxonomy (GTDB): domain Bacteria; phylum Armatimonadota; class Chthonomonadetes; order Chthonomonadales; family CAJBBX01; genus CAISOI01. The sequence continues at coordinate 1,438 of CAISOI010000110.1, read as the reverse complement.
TTCTCGTGCGGCGAGATCGACCTCCCAACCAGCAACGCCCGGTTTCAACTTTGCGGCACTTGCATCTATGGCAGCATTCACGGCAGCAGCAGCCTTCAGAACATCCTCCGGGATGGGTTCACTCTCGGATTCTGCTACATACCAGCATCTTTGAATATCGGAGCTATACCCCTCTTTGATAATCCCAAGGTCAATGTGAAAAACATGTCCGTGCTCCAATGTGATGCTGTCGGAAGGCACTCCATGTCCCATCATGGAATTTGGACCACTATTTACAATCGGGTCCCCCTCTTCTGCCCACGAATAGCCATATCCGAGAGAGTCCACTTCCGTATGGATTAGGTCATAAATGTCCTTCTCCGTCGTACCCTTGCAAGCAGAATCGGAGACCAAATCAAATAGCCTGTATGTCTCTTCAATGGCAGACCGCATCCGAAGAATCTCCTCAGAAGTCTTCACCGACCGGAGTTCCATCACCACTTGCTCAGCGCTCACCAGTGAATTCTCAAATCGAGTACCTTTAAGATAACTCTCCAGCAACAAAAACATACCGTATGACAGACCATCCGCCTTCACATCATTGGTGGAATAGTTGATCGCAATCTTCGGGATCACTCCGGGTAGCGTGTGTCTTTCGAGCGCTTCGATAAGTGGCTCTTTTATGCTCTGAACATAGGGTATTACTTCATCCCAATCGCCACTTGCCACGAGCGGATCGGCATCATAATTCCCTAGAATCGCAACCGTTTTACCACTTCTCGTCACCAGCAGTGCACTCTGCCAAGTCAATCCGCCGTGCAGAATCAACGGCAACACCGGGTCACCTCCCTCCGCGCTCTCTCGGACAAAAGTGAGCCAAATATCCACATCGTGTTTTTGAATCAGAGCCTTCGCCTGAGCAAGTTTTGCCGCAATCAATTTATCTGACATTCCAGTAACTCCTCGAAACCGCCTTAATGGTGGTTTGTTCGACAAATGTCAGTTTTGTGCCTGCCTTCGTTATGGGAATCCGATGCATTCCTTTCTCTTTTGAGAGTCGATCTTGTAGCCCATTCCGCCCGCTAGGTTGTGCAATGTGATACTCTATACGCATGGCAACTTTGATTCCGACCGTTACAGAGACCAGAGCGCGACTGGTAGAAATATTCGCAAGTATACAGGGAGAAGGTCCTTGGGTAGGTGAAAGACAGATATTTGTACGTTTCCTGGGGTGCAATCTGGACTGCACCTATTGCGACGCTCCCGAAACCAAAACCCGACAATCACAGTGTCGTATAGAAACAATCCCCGGCTCTTGGGAGTTTGATTATCAGCCAAATCCCTTCACATCTGATGCCCTATCAGGTATCGTTAATCGCTTCGGTACCCCCACTGAATACCACAGCATTGCGGTCACAGGTGGTGAACCTCTGTTGCACCATAGATTTCTCAAAGGTTG
>CAISOI010000109.1 GCA_903886985.1 uncultured Chthonomonas sp. | reverse complement strand
TTTCGAGTTGCCGCTAATCTTAGTTGGGACCCTGTAAAAAAATAGGTTCCATCTGCTTTAGCAGTTCCAAACCAATCCCAATACTCCGGGCGGATTCTGATATTTCCGCTTAATTTCCATTCGGAACCAGTAGATTGTGCCTGTGCTAATGCATGTAGGGTTGTGAGACTGCTAATTGTCCCTACCACGATCAGGAAAGTCCGTTTCAATCCTGTGATCTCCTTTTTAATCGGATGTCGGTTAGGCGTACGTCCATTTTTACTGGAGCGTCGACGGTATTACCAGATCGATCTGGCATTACGGTATAGACCCCGGTTGTGATCGATTGATTTCCAAATTGCCAAGTGTTTACGGGTCGTCCTTTTCTTCGGCTTTTCCACTCTTCCATCGTTCCAAAATAGAGCGCTTCCGAAGGGCAGACCGTAGCGCACATGGGGCGTTTGCCGACCGATGTTCGGTCGTAACACATGTCGCACTTCATCATCTGATCTGGTTCTACAACGTATTTTGGAACTCCGAACGGGCAGGCGAGAACGCAGTTTTGGCACCCGATGCAGCGTGGTTTGAGGGAGGATTGCACAACGCCATCCGCATTTTGCTTAATGGCATCCGCGGGGCAAACCTGTGCACATGTTGGGTTTTCGCAATGCATACAAACTTGAGGGGTTGTCTGAATGGTGGAATCTCTATCTATGTATTCCAGATGGATCATCGAGGTGCCACGATGAGTACTGCATTCTCCGCAGGCGTGAACACAGGACTGACAGCCAATACATCGGGCTGGATCTATGATAAAGACACTCTCCATTCAGATTAATTCCCTTTCTGTTATAATTGGCGGGTCAGGTGGTGTGCATGTTCCCTGTCAAGAGCGGCTGGAAAGAGGATGGAGTTCTCCTTATGCACATGCAGATGCATGTCCAATTCCAGATCGGCAAGTGCGGTATACAATGCGCGAAAGGTATTGCATGCGTCCGCAGGAGGTGCGTAATTATGGGTTAACCCACGTATGACTAGGAGTGCGTTTCCAGCCGTTTCGTGTTCGCTTTCCATTACACGTAACATGTTTTCGATGGATTCATGTCTACCGTGCTCAAATGGCTGAGTCTGCATCATTTTGCGTATGGCAGGAAATAGGATTTTCTCTTCCTTACCCATATGGAGTTCCAACTCACTGCGGAATTCGGTGAAGACTGTTGCGAGTTCTGTTATTTCAGGATGTTTTTTGCCATGAGCGTTATTTACTTTGTCGATCAGCTTCGTTATTCTGGGGAGATTCATCTTCAAATAGGCATGATGATGTGATTCGATATGGTCGCATAGTTCACCGAGCGACATTTCGGTAAATAAGTGTTCCCTTACACTCTCAGAGTGACTGTCGCAATCCGCAAGTTCTCCCAAAACAAGATCAATATCAGATTCGCGTTTGGCGCATGCCTCCATGAGTGACATCTTTCCGCCACAACAATAATCAATTCCCCAGCGTTCGAATACGACTGACCTGGCTGGACTCGTCTTTACAATATCGCCAACAGTTTCACTTGCTTCAATTCGTTTCATTGGTCTTTCCTCATGGGTTCACTCTAATCAGTCTAAATCAGTTATAATGGATAACTACATCCTTATATCTATTATAGACTCATTAAAAGCGATTATGCGATACTGCAACACATATTTTGGAGAAAATTGACTATGAAGATTCGTTGGACATCACAGAGTGTGCGATTTCGCATTACACCAGAAGAGCTTGAATCGCTGTGTCACGGTCAGACTGTGATTGACACATTGACTTTAGGACGGGAAGGATGGACTGCAGTGCTTAGTTGCGGATTAGAGCATCGTTCTCCAATAATCGCTCATGGAATTCTGACGGTTATACTATCTTCGGCAGACGTTGCTAAACTCTTGGAACCAACTGCAGAAGGCATCTACTTTACTTCCGTAGAGTGTGGAACTCGATATCAAATTGAGAAGGACTTTCCCTGTGTACACCCGCGGGGCGGAGAGTTGCTGGAACCTGCGACAGCAACTTTCGCACCTCCTACTGACTTCGAATCTCGGAAAATCTGATCGACATGGGCTCAATTATACTAATGGGCGGCAGGAGCAGGAGGTTTGGCAGTGACAAGGCTCTTCTCGAAATCGATGGCAGGACTCTCATGGATCGAAACATCGATCTCTTGGCGGGCATAAGCCCACCAACCGTACTTGTGGCGAGCGGCGCAATTCCTGCCCAATCTTACCGGTGCAAAACCGCGACCGACATTTATCCTGAAACGGGACCGCTTGGCGGCATCATTACTGGGCTTAACGCACTGGGTGAAGGCTGGCACGTTGTACTGGCGTGCGATATGCCTGCGGTACAACCCGACCTGCTTAAACTACTCATCTCCCGATGCTCAGAGAGTGTTGATGCAGTTATCCCGGAAGTAGATGGGTATCTTGAACCGCTCTGCGCGATCTATTCGCACCGAGCGCTGGGGCCACTACGAGAGTATTTAGAAAGTGGGGGACGGGCGATGCATAAGTCACTCGGACACCTAACGATTTTGAGGGTGGAAGAGTCAGACCTGCGCGTCGTTGATCACGAATTGGAGAGCTTCGTGAACATAAATACGATTGAGGATTGGCATAAGTGGCGTAAAGCAAGCAGTCCGGGAGCCGACGGGTAGGAAGGAATTACAGAGACGCCCCAAGTCATTCTTCCCGCTCTAAATCCTCCGCTGTGACATAGATATGCTGTAAAACTCCGTCTCGATAAACGACTATATCGGTGCCGGTCTGTGCAATGAATTCGAGTGCTTATCGTCAGGCAAGTTGGTCAGCTGGTATCTAAAAGAGCACATGATAGAATAATTATGATCTTGGGGATAATATCGTGTGCTTCCGTCGATTTCTAGAATTACTTCAACCGAATAGAATAGTGCCAGAGCCAAACCCATTAAACACTCGCGGCTTAATTTTTATCACCGAAGAACGATTGCCCCGCAAGCCATGGTTAAGAGCTGACAATTGTGAGAAGATGGTCTGGGATTGTAAGCGCCGGAGATTGGTAATTGGCGATCCACAGTCACCGGCAAAGCTTGTGGTTGTATATTGCGCACGTAATTCGTCAATCATTGCGGAATGTAAGAGGATTTGGTGGGGTGAATATGATTTCAGAATCATTAGTGATGCGGAGGAGTTGTACGACTTCTTGCATCTGGAAGATCCATTTGCAATCATTTTTGATGTAAAGCACATCAACGGTTGGTCCGTTCTTACTCGTCTAGTACAAGGGGAAAATTGCCAACGAATTATTGGAGTTGGTGTGAAGCCGGATAGTGGTGAGTGGGGACCGATTAGTACGGCAATGAGCCACGGATTTCCAAATGGCAGCCTGAATGCTGGAATTCTGATTGTACAACTCTGCATCTTCAAGGATGTGCCGGATATGCGGGTACCAATACCGGAGTCGGAAGTCAGGTAGTGTTTTCTAGTTCACCGTATGTCGCGAAAAAGGTGAGGATGTAGAAAGAGGCGCAGTAGATTGAGTTACTCCTAGGGAGTGGGTACTCGTCCTAAGAGCCCGTTGACGCTCAGGTATCGGGGCCGTCGTCTTCAATGCATTAAAGTCTAGTTCGGAACTGCCAATAAGAAATTCTTAACCATTGATTTCGCTTGGAAGCCGTTTGTACCGGATGCCAGTGCAAATCAAGTCCAAGTTTAAGTAACGGTCTTGTCTAAATTAGGGAACGGAGATTATAAGAATAAGACCAGAGTACCAAATGTTGCAAACACAATTGCGCCACATAGTGCACCTCGATAGATATGTTTTAACCCGCGAGGATCCTGTCCGTTGAATCCATCGGACTTGGTAAGCATATTCTTAAATAACCGCTTTCTATCTGGACTGCGAAGTGTAAATCTGATTACGATTGTCCATCCAATAACCATTTCGACGAACGCATATATCAACAATAGTAAGTCCAGATAACCAATAACGTCGAACCCGTTTCTAATGACAATCATATTGAATTACTGATACCTCCAAATTGTAACAATTATTGCAACTCAAACATCTTCTTAAGTGCCAGCCCTACTCGGGACATATCCGCGCTTTCAAGTGTTCCGATATGTTTCACCAATCGTTGTTTTGAAATGGTAATCACCTGTTCGCACTTGACGAACGATAGTTCCGTGAGACCATTTCCCACTGACGGATTTAGCGATACTTGACTGGCGGCGCCTCTGGATTTTGTGGTAATTGCCAAGACGATAGAATTAGGATATTTGGGATTTGCATTGCCGGCATATTCTTGAATGACCAGGCTAGGACGCCGACCCGCCTGTTCGGAACCTCTAGCGGGCTCCCATTCCACCCAATAGATGTCCCCTCGTCGAAGTTGCCGTTCAATCACGAAGTACGACCTCAGGCTGTGCTGCAAAACCGTTTTTGAACCTCGGAGTCGGAGGGATCTTCTCCTAGCAAAGAGTAAGAATTGTACCGATATTTTGCTTCTTGCTTCTTGAGAATGGATTCCAATCCTTGCTGAATGAGTGCATTCATGCTAATCGATTAACGTTTGGCAGAATTTGCCGCTTCTAAGTAAAGCGTTTGTGGGATCCTGACCTTTAGAGAGTGAGATTCGGTTTTGGTTGCCATTACTTGCTCCTTATGCTACATCATAATGATACCAATTTATGATACCAATCATAGATCTCACTATTGGAGTTTTATGGTCGAGGGACAAGTTAAATTACTCTAACTGTCGTCGAAGGTAATCGAAATTTCAGGAATATTGCATCACAACCCTAACGCCCCTTTCCAGTTACGTCTTTTGGAAAACCAAGGTCCATCCCCTGATGCAAAACAACCCCGATCTGTTCCAAACCACCGTGACGCCCGTTGTACCAGAGCAGCCATTTCTTTCCGTCAAAAATAGCATAGGGCTTGTAGCAGGCATCATGGTCCCACTTCTCCAAACCTGGGCGAATGATTGGATTATCGGGATGCTTCTGCCAGTTGGTGATGCCGTCGCGCGACCGGGCAATGCCAATCTGCGCGTGCTCTTCATCTCGAAACCCGATGTAGAACATCGTGTACCATCCATCCCGCTTCTCCACCTGACACGCCGTAACTTTATGCTTTTCCCAGTCATATGTTTTGTCTGGAGCTAAGATCGGATTCGATTCATGCTTCCTCCAGACAATACCGTCTATACTGGTGGCAAACCCGATGGCATTCGGTTCACCCTGCTCCCCCCCTGAGTACCACATCCAGAATTGCTTCTTGCCAGCGTCCCAGATGACATGCGGACACATCACTGCCACTTTCTCCCAGGGCAGTTCGGAACTTAGAACCGGTCGATCACTTATCCGCTTCCATTTCTCTCCGTCCCTACTAGTAGCATAGCCAATGGAAGAATGTCCGTTCGCCTGCCCGGTGTACCACATGTGATAGCCGTCTTTGCGTTTCAACACGATCGGGCGGTTTATGTCGTCCTCCCAGCCGGATTCACCCCTTGGACCGAGCACAACCTTTGGCGGTTCGGACCAATGGATTCCATCCTCACTCTCCACCAGCGCAACAGATTTCTGCGGCCGCCAGGAGAGCCACATCCGGTATTTCCCACCTTCGTGAAGGACAGAAATATCGAAGCAGGTTCCGTACTTGCCGCCCATTACCGGATTGCCTTCGTATTTCTTCCATCCGGCGGTGGTTTCGACGTGGGAGAGGGACTGGCTTGTCTGAGCTTGATTTCTTGCAAACAATGGCAAAGCGAGCATGATTGACGTTGCTAAAGCGATCATAGAATATTTTTGGGTCAAGAATTGCCCCTTTCTTGATAGAATGTTATCGGCTTTCAATATAGTTATTGTTAAGACTTCATTTTAAGGAACTTTAGCAAATGAACATAACATACAGTTCCTCTCGATCTCGCGACCATTGCTGGCGGAATGATGTTTGGTAACTTGGAATGATGATAACATAATCACAAATCGTCCAGTTTCAGTTCACTTTATATACCTAGTTCCGGATGTTACGGCATGCCCTCCGAATCTTCCAATTATTACTAACTTCTCCATTGGTTCATAGGCGTAGTGGATGCGAATTCTCATCTTACCAGAGTCACACTTAATGTGTGGAGTGAAGTCGTATTCCTTACCGTTATATCTTTGCTTTCGAGACTCCATGAGCTTTTTGTCGGCTTGAGTTTGGCTACTCTCTGTCATCGCTAGTTTGCATCTGTTCCTTTGGTTGAAAGCACGTTCAACGTTTCCAGTCGCATTAGTAGACAGGCAATTCCATAAATCGAAAGCGATAGCAGATAAGCACTCATACACAACTTCTCTTTCCTTCTGGTTTGGATTTTTGCCGTCCATAAAACGGCTGTACCCTTTTGCACTCCTTTTGGCATTAGGTGTGAACTGTATCTTGTGCCCAAAGTGAGTCGTAAATATGTCAATCATGTCTGGTAGACTATCGGGATTTCGTTTTGGATGGTTACGATCAGACGCGTTAGAAGGCTTGGTCTCACATGAATTTCTGATAATAAGATTGTTGTCGTTCAACACCGGTAAACCGCTCATTACTGTTCCTCCATATCACGATTTGGATAACGGTATTGAGGGGATTTTTGATGTATCCCCTCAAACCGAAGGTGCAATTCACCCTAGACCAGTTGACTGATGTCGCTGATGATACTGGCAGTAACTGCCTTTTCATAACGTGAAAAGTGCTTTTCATTAACAATGTAAATCATGCCGGATTGGGATTGAGCTTCATAGACTCTTCCAGATTTACCGACGCTTCTTATGTTGACCAAATTGAGCGCATCTCGGACAGAATTGAAAGAATCGTTGCCAAAAGAGACGAATACTTTGCAACCTTGACCTGACAGTCTCCCAATTTCCAGTTGCAATGATCGGTCGAAGGTCGTTTTCAACGAGTTATCATTCAATGTTGCCATTGCATCGGCACTCGATTTGAATTTGTCCTCTGGCAAAACCACCTTGAAATAGTTGGTGAAGTATGCCGCTCTACTGGGATTGAAAATCGGCTCGTAATTTGACATGACGATTTTCAATCTAGGATTGTAACGATCTTGGCACCACGCTGAGAAGTTAGGCTGCTTCACAGCTTCTCGAAAATCGTTACCGCAATAAGCATTCAGTCCGATAAACGCCATACCAATAGGTACATTTGGTTTGGTAACAACAGGAAGGAACGGTATTCGACGGTCAGGATCCTCCATGCCTAGCTTTTTCAATGTGGGATAGGCAATGGTTTCAAATGGGTCTGGTATGGACATCATGTTTGAGCAATTACTAAAGCGGATCATTTTAAGTACCTTTCTGCCCTATCGAGGCGATGAGACTATGAATTGTAGAGACGTGTTGAAAGTGCCTACAGAATTTGGTCTAACGGTGTCATCATATCATAGAATACAAATTCATGTCAAGTTTATAATAAAATCACGTATTACGATTTCACTTGACATTCATCAATCTGCGGTGCCACAATCTAAAAGCAACGGCGTAAAGCATAAGGAGAAAAGGTAAATGGCTACTAAACAGCAGTTGGAACTCGCAAAGAGCTGCCCACATCAAGACTGGGCAAATATCGACCTTGGAGATTAC
>CAISOI010000108.1 GCA_903886985.1 uncultured Chthonomonas sp. | reverse complement strand
TCGTTCACCATCTTCTGATTCGCTACAGACCATTAATGATCCGTTACGAACTTCTATATCTATAGCTGCTTAGTTGCTAACCTGAGCTCCAGTTGCGGGGCACAGAACAGGGACTCCCCCTTGATTGTATGCGCTCTTGCCCCAAAGGAAAGAGTTGCACGAAAGGGTTTGTTCAACTCGGTACCACTTTGAGTGACCATCCGCAAACGTGAACGTATTCCCATTGGAATGGCGACCAGCGTTAACATAAATCAAGTGTGGGAAGGATCCGCCACCATACGGGGCAGTTGGTTGAGCAGCGAAAACGACCTTTGCCGCGTCACTACTCATTGCATAAATGGGATTGTTGCTTGTTCCACTGGTATCATACGGAACGGTTCCAGCTGCATTCAAAGCCCACGCATCGGACGGCCGATGGGATTTGTTTGTGGTCCCACCAGGTCCAGTTCCACTAACGGCATTCGTATAATCGGTAAATTCTGTAACTGCAATTACCGAAGATGGCGAATCTACTCCCGCAAGTGAAACTACGTTCTGTGGTTGACCAATGGCCACGCCACCAACACCGCCGCGCGGACGGGGCATAATAGCCTCGTTACAGGTGTAGCTTATTCGGGCTGCCTGGATATCCTGAAAATTAGAATTTAATGCAACTGAGCCGCCGGATCCTTGCCCTTTGTTGTTACCAATGAAATTGGTTGGGGCGATTCCTTTGACTTTGTCACTTGGGCAAACAAAGATCTGTTCATTCTTGACATATGGCTGTATGAGCCCTGACCATTGGTAAATTCCTGATGCGTCCAGGTTAGATGTTTGGGTTGGGTCACCATAATAATAACCAGGACTATACGTTTCATCGTAATCTTGGGTGTACATCATGATTCCCACGCCCATCTGTTTTGTGTTTGATAGGCAGGAAGTTTTTCTTGCCGCTTCCCGCGCCTGGGCGAAAACCGGGAAGAGAATGGCTGCGAGAATTGCAATGATCGCGATAACGACAAGCAATTCAATAAGCGTAAAGCCACCACTCTTGCGAGGTGAAATTTGCATCTAATGGGTCTCCTTAACGACTGTGACGAAAACAAATGGTAGAGTACGCAAGATAGCGCAGATTTAGTGTACGTTAGGCGAGGTCAACAGACGGTTAACCTTGTGTTAAGTTCGCATTAAGGTTGTTTGGCTCGTTTGCAAAATAAATCGCAGCGAATATTCACAGTAATTTGTGTATTTATTATTTCAATTTATTTTTGGTGTCGTCAGAATTATTGGAGTACCTCGTTTGGTTTGGTTGATATTAATAATTGTCTTCCTGTTGGTCGGCACCTTCTTCTTAATTCTGGCGGCTGCGTTGCTGGCATGGGTATCGGTCCATCCACCGCGGATAGTGCCGCGTCGAAGTGGCTCCGAAATATTTGCATACTGTGAAGAAGTCTCGTTTACCGCGTCAGATGGATTAGTTCTTGTGGGGTGGTATTTCAAGAATCCAGACCCACAGGGAGCATTGGTTCTAGCTCATGGCATGTGCTCCAATAGAGCCCAGATGGTGCCGTGGGCAGAGTGGTTGTTCGAAGCGGGATATTCGCTGTTGCTATTCGATTTTCGGGCGAATGGCGAGAGCGAGGGCAAACACTGCACCATGGGACTTCGAGAGTGTGGGGATGTTATTGCCGCCGGTGGGTTTCTGCGGGAGAAGGTCGGAAACGACGGAATTCAAATGGGAGTTGTTGGATTTTCTATGGGAGGCTGTGCTGCGATAATGGCGGCGGGTCGATCGAATCTCTTTAGAGCGGTGACAATCCTTGGAGCTTATACCGATCTCGACACCGCAATTACGCAGAGATGCATTCGGCACTTTGGAATGTTCGCGCCCTTTGTTGAGATTTTTGCCAGGAGTTTTGGAGAGCGTCTTTTTCCGGGAGATGCATTTACAGAGTCACCAATCTCCTCTGCGGAATCTATTCGATGCCCGGTGCTCTATGTTAATGGAGGATTGGATCGAGTGGTGCTGTCTAGCAACGCCGTTACGCTGTCTGACAAAACTGCGGCATCCGAGAGCCTCATACTGCAAAACACGTCGCACTCGTATCCCGAAGGGATGGATGATGTGACTTACAGGGCGCGGGTATTGGAGTTTTTCGAAGCAAATTTATAATGGCATATGGTGGGGAAGTCGACGATAATCTTAATGACCTTATCTATCAACTCTCTGCAGAAGGTAGTGCGAAACACCCCACTCCGTTCCGTTTCGAAATCCGAAGAGTTCTGCACAAGCCAAATAGAAGAGCCTCCAACGTTGATATTGAAATCTGCCCTCAGTCGCACCAAGAATCTCGGATAACATCCTTATAGCCTCCGATTTATGATTGTCGAGATGAGCCAACCAGGCATTCGAGGTTTTTTCGTAGTGAGTTCCGTCCAGATGCCATTTCTCCGATAATTTGAGATCGGATGAAAAGTGATCCAATAGATCATGGGCGGGCATAATTCCGGCGGTGAAGAAATGTTTCCCCATCCAGTTACCGGCTCCCTCTGTGGAATAGCGGTACGCAATTTTTAGGTGCGTGAAGATATGCAGAAACATCAATCCGTCCGGTTTGAGCCAAGTGGAAATTCGATGCAATATCTCCTGATAATTCCAGAGGTGCTCAAACATTTCTATGGACACCACTCTGTCGAACTTGTCTGTTGCCTGAAAATCATTGATATCCTGAGTGATAACGGTCAAGTTCTTGAAGCCCCGCTCCGCAGCAACAGATTCAATATAGTGTCGCTGTAACGAGGAGTTGGAGACTGCCGTGATGGAGCAATTTGGACATTGCTCCGCGAGCCAGAGGGAAAAGGATCCCCAGCCGCACCCGAGTTCCAGCACAGACATTCCATCCTGCAACTTGGCGCGCTCGAAAACTTGCTTCAGCGAGGCAATCTCTGCATCTGCCAGATTAGATACATTGGCGGGCCAAAAGCAGCAGCTGTATTTTCTGCGTGGACCCATGGCGAGTGCCATGAATTCGGCGGGCATTTCATAGTGTTGCTCGTTTGCCTTCTCAGGTTGAAAGGCGATTGGACCCTTTCGCATAGACTCCGCAAACTGCCGGACCTTGTCTTTGCATTCGGAATCTGTGAATGGCAAGTCCGCTTTTAGTCGGTGCTTGCAGCCACTTCGAATCCCCGTACGTATCAACGAATCTGGAATAAGACCCCGTTCGGCAGCCTTTATGGCAATTTGGATAATGGAATCATTCACCGGGAACTACTCCATGCTTTGGCGGCATCGGGAAGAACGCGCTGGTTCTCCGGATGTATTCTCGATAGGCATCGCCCCGACTTTTCAGTGCTCGTGCTTCTGTGATGGGAATACCGGTAACTCGTGTCAGAAAATAATACATAATGATCGGTCCGCACATTGCCAACCAAAAGTAGCCTCCACCGATAGCCAGAAGCACGTATGCCCACCAGTGGATCCATTCAAAAAAGTAGTTGGGATGGCGCGACCAATTCCAGAGCCCGATATTGCAGACTTTGCCTTTGTTTCCCAGATTAGATCGGAATTTGCTGAGTTGGCGGTCGGATATC